>JADDPY010000480.1 GCA_016781635.1 Rubrobacter sp. | reverse complement strand
GAAGCGGAGGCGCGCAAGGCCCCGCTTGTCTCCGGCGACTTCATAGAGTGCCAAGGCTTCCTCATAGCGTGTCTGCGCCGTTGCATAATCGCCCAGATGGAGCGCGACGGAACCGAGGAAGGTCGTTGCTTGGGCGCACCCCTGCGGATTGCTGACAGCTTGATATATGCTCAGCGCTTCGGTTGCGCGTGCGTGTGCCGCGTGGTAGTCCCCCAGCTTGCCCTGAATTTTGGCAAGCTGCAGCAGTAGCGCTGCGCGGAGTGCCGGAGGTGCAGTCAAGTGCACCTCGCGCAGCAGGACGTCCAGCTGGTCGCGCCCCTCGCTCCACGGCCCTCGATGAAACCAGATGTCTGCGAGCGCCCGGGCGAGGCGCAGGGCCAGCTCCGGCTCGCCACGTTCGCGAGCCCAGGTAAGGGCCGCGAACAGGTTGTCGTGATCATGATCCATCCAGGTGAACTTGTTCACCTCCTTGCGCTGAAGCTGCTCCCTCGCCGCGTCCGCCAGACTCGCAAAGAAGGATGCATGGCGTCGCTGGAAACGTTCAGCTTCGCCCTCGTCGATCAGCCGGGCTCGGGCATACTCCGAGATGGGCTCCAGCATGTTGAAGTAGGGATCAGCATCATCGGGAGCCGGCGGGAGCACCAGACTATGGTCAAGCAACGTTGTGAGCACATCGACGACCGGGCGTGTGAACTGACCATGGCTACCACACACCGCCTCTGCCGCGGATAATGTCCAACCACCGACAAACACGGAGAGACGCCGAAACAGACCCTGCTCAGCCACATCGAGCAGGCCGTAGCTCCAATCCAATGCCTGCTCTAAGCTCTGTAGCCGTTCGGGAACATCGCGCACCTGACTGACCAAGAGCGGCGTTGGCTGATCGAGGCGGGCCAGTAAGGCCGGCGGTGGCAAGACGGGGGTTCGGGCGGCCGCGAGTTCGATCGCAAGTGGGAGGCCGCTCAGGCGTCGACAGATCGTGGCGATACTGGATGCGTTTGCTGGCGTTACCTGAAACTGGGGCAGCATCGCTTGAGCCCGCTGCACAAAGAGCGCCGTGCCAGGAAACCGGATCAGTGTCTCGGGGGTGATTGGCTCCGACGTATCCGGCACGGCCAGGGGTGCCAACGTGTACCGGTGTTCGCCATATATATGCAACGGGACGCGGCTGGTCACGAGGATCGTCAGGTGGGGCGCACCGGTCAGAAGCTCGGCGAGCATGGGCGTCGCGGCCTGGAGATGCTCCATGTTGTCCAGGACGAGCAACACGTGGCGATTACGAAAAAAATCAATTAACGTGTGAACCAGGGTTTGACCAGCTGTTTCCTTGACGCCAAGAGGTTGCGCGATCCGACCTGGGATAAGCGCAGGATCAGCAACTGGCGCTAACGAAATGAAGGACACGCCATCGGTGAACACATTCCCAACCTGGGCTGCCGCAGCGAGCGCCACCCGGGTTTTCCCCACGCCAGCGGTTCCCAGCAACGTCACCAACCGTACGTCCTTGCGCAGCAGCGTGCACACCTGATCGACGTCATGTGCTCGCCCAAGCAATGGGGTCGTCGGCACCGGCAGGTGAAATGGTACTGCTGCTGGTGACGAAGGCATCCTATCCGTCTGGAAACCGCTGGCTGCGCGGACTGATTCGTGTCCAACCGCGAATAATGTGGACAGGTCCGCCGGATCCAGTTCGAGTGCCGTGGCTAGGTCACGGACGAGGTGCCGTGATGGGCGGAGCACACCCGACTCAATCTTGCGAATGGTCGACAGGCCGTACCCTGAGCGCTCAGCGAGCTGCGCCTGCGTCAGGCCACGTGCCTTGCGATACTGCTTGATTCGCTGGGCAAACCCGTTCCGCCGATCCACGTCAGCCCTCCCTGAAAGCACAGCAACTGCACACGCCGGGGTCTGCAGCTGAGCGTATCATAGATGGACAGTTCGCACAACGATTAACAACATATCACTTTTTATGTCACTTTTTATGTCACTTTTTGCCGGCAAATAACTACCCTTTAATGGTACAAATAGTATGGCCTTCTCTAGCTCAAATTCTTGCCCGACAAATACCAGAGTTTGAAAGAACTACACGGCTGCTTCTTCTCTAACCCAAGAACTAGGTGCGCCACCTATCACGCTGCTATTCAGTGCGATCGGGTTGATGGGGTGGTCAAGCCGACTCAGTGGTTATGCATTGGCCAGCTCTCAAAGACGTTCCCTGTGCTACCTACTTACTCTATCCGCCT
>JADDPY010000362.1 GCA_016781635.1 Rubrobacter sp. | reverse complement strand
AAGATGGGTTGGGGGTAGCGTTTTGGAGAGAGGGCGGGACGAATCGGAGCAGGGCCCCAAGGGCCGTAGCGACGAATACACCGTTGTAGGGATCGTTGACGACGGCACCCCCTTAAACTGGGTGGTCAAGGAGGTCCGAGAACTCGGTGTAGGTAGAGATGACCTGACAGTTGTCGTGAAGCGTCCGGACACCGACGAGTCCGAGCCCTTCCCGGAGGGAACCCGGTACATCGTCGTCCCTGACGACAAACGCGGCCTCGAGGTGCCGATCGGGTTCGCGATCTCCTTTATCCTTCTTGGGATCTTCTTCGCGTTCGTGGTCCCGTCCATCGGGATACCTACGTTTATGGTCTTTATTTCCCTCGCCGCGGTCCTTATCGCCGGGTCTTTCACGAGGGTTGGCGCCCAGCCCATCCTCACGGACATGGGGGCGCCGCGGGAGGATTCTGGGGCCTGGAACGATCAGTTCGAGCTAGGAAAAGTCCTGATCTTCGCCGTGACGAGGGAGCGTCGTCTCATCCGGCCGATCCGGGAGGCTATCCAGGGCTCCGGGGGCAGCTACTTTATAGTGGACAGGCGTCTGGAGCCGCGAGCAGTTGCGCAGGCGTCGATACATCGCGCGGGTCAGGGGGAACGCCAGTCGGTCGTCCGCCCCACGGAAGCCTAGAAGGAGCTTTATAGCGTATGGGTTGGATCTCTTTTGCGGGCCTCGATCTTCTGGCCCAGGTGACGGTAGCCGAGGACTTTCGATTCCCTGGCGGCATCAGGGTCTTCACCGGCCTGACGATGCTCGTACATATGTTCTTCGCGGAGCTCTTCGTGGGCTTCGCCATTGCCGCCCCGGTCCTTCAAGCGTGGGGTGCGCGCACCGGTAGCCCTAGGATGGACCGTCTCGCGCACTCGATGGTGCGGTTCAACGTCCTTACTTTCTCGAGCGGGGCAACATTCGCCGTCCTCTTTATAGTGCTGCTCGTCGGCTTCTATCCGCAGCTCACGGCGGCGATCTTCACGCAGTTTTTCTACATTATCGTGCTCGCGATGCTCTCCATGTTCCTCGCGTTGTGGGGGATGTACTCCTACTATTACAAGTGGGACCGCTTCAGCGTACTCAAGAAGCGGCGCCACGCACTTCTCGGGTTCTCCATGGGGGCGGGCATTTGGATGTGGATGGTCTTCATGAGCGGCCTAGACTCCTACATGACCAACGGCGGTGGGCCGAATGGTGTCCCGTTGGGCAGCGGCAACGTCGGTTCCTTCGGCCTGGCGCTGCAGGGGATTTTCAACCCGCTGTTCGTCGAGGAGATTCTGCACCGCACCTTCGCGAACCTCTCCTGGCCGGCCTTCGCGCTCGCGGCTTGGGCGGCTTTTCACTACATCAGGGCAAAACTTCCCGAAGATAAAGCCTTCTACGACTGGTCGACCTCGGTGGGCCTTACCTGGGGAGTTGGGTTTCTCCTTCTTCAGCCGATAATGGGTTTCTTGATGGCTTACTCGCTCAAGGAGGGTTACTACCGCGGTGGCGGCGAGCCCCTTCCCGGATCGGCGCGACCTTACGAGAGGATTATGGGAACCGGGGCAGGTGAGGGCTCCACCGCCAACACGCTGCTTATCGTCCTGCTTATCATGGTCGTGGCGCTCTTCGTGCTCTCGAACATCGCGATGTACATGGGGGCCGGGAGGCACCCGGATCGCGGGACCAGGCGCCCGATACAGATCTTCGGGCTCGTCGCCGCAGTGGCTGGGCTCTATGCAATCTCTCCGCTCGCTGACTTCCCGTTCCTGTACATGCGCTATATCATGCTGCTGATTATGGTGCTGGCTACCTTCGGGGCGCTTCTGACCTACGTTCGCGGCAGACTGCGTTTCAGGTACGGGAGCCCGGGGACTGCTTATCGGGTCGTACTGCTCTCCCTGGGTATCCTCGCGGCGTCGACGGCCCTGGGTATGGGCTGGATGAAATCCAACTCGAGGGTTCCGTACACGGTTTATAATCAACCTGACTTCACGGTAGAGGCAGAAAAGCCGCCGAGCGGGTTCGGAAGATAGCCTCGGCGAGGGCTAGAAGGGGCATAAGTTGGCAGAGCTGCAGAAAGATCCGATGACCCGGGGGGACTTCCTGGGCTTCGGGGTCCTGGGAACCATAGTAGGCGCACTTCTGACGATCCCACCGGCAGCATTCATCCTGGGGCCGGTAATAGACGTAAACGTTCGCGGTGAATCGGACGTGCCGGACGACTGGTTCAGGGCCGGCCACGTAAGCGAGGTGCCGCCGGACGAACCCAAGGCTTTCGTGGTGGCTTTCCCTCTAAACCAGGTTTACAGCGAGCGGCAGGTTATTGAGGAGGGCGTCGATACGCAGGAACAGACTCTTCGCAACGCCATATGGACTTCTTGGAAAGACCTCAAGCCGCCCGGGTTCATCGCTGAGTTGGGCCAGAACAGGACTCCCGGGATCTCCCGGGAGCAGGTGATAGAGGCGCAGGGTGCCCTCAACGTCCTGTCTAGTTCCTGCGCCCACCTCGGGTGCCCGGTGCGGTGGCTCGTCAAGGAGGACGGCGGCGAGTTCCTCTGCCCGTGCCACGGGGGTATCTACGACATAAACGGGGCTTACGTCGGTGGTCCGCCACCTCGCGGGATGTACCGTTACACGTATGAGGTGCGCGAGGACGGTTACATCTACGTCAAGCACGAGTTCGACGTTGGGGGCGACAAGGGTTCCCAGAAGCCGTTCGTAATCTAGAGAGTGGAGTAGGAGCATGGGTGCGATAAGTAAGGCTAGATCCCAGGCCGCAGACGCCGGCAAGTTCGTCGCGGACTGGATGGAGCATCGGGCCGGGGTTATTACGATCATGGAGCACTTTCTGTACGAGCCAGTCCCGAAGAGGGGGGCTTGGATCTACACTCTGGGAAGCGCGACTCTCTTCCTAATAACGCTCCAGTTCCTCACCGGTATCCTCCTGCTCTTCTACTACGTCCCTACTACGGACCACGCATGGAACTCGATCTACTACATTATGAACGAGGCCTACTTCGGGACGCTAATTCGTGGTATCCACTACTGGTCCGCGAACTTCCTGCTCGCCGTGATCGGGCTGCATATGGCCCAGGTCTTTTTCAGTGGTGGCTATAAGGCCCCCCGGGAGCTCAACTGGATCGTGGGTGTCGTGCTGCTTCTTCTGGTCGTTATCATCGCGTTCACGGGCTACGCGCTCAGGTGGGACCAGGACGGGCTCTGGGCCACGGTGGTGGGGATGAAGATTGGGTCGTACTCCCCGTTCGTTGGTGCGTACACGATCCAATTCCTCATGGGCGGTGACACGATCGGGCCCGCGACGCTCTCACGCTTCTTCGCCATACACGTGTGGCTTCTGCCGGCGGCCTTGGCACCCTTCATCGGTATCCACCTGTACCTCCTCAGGCGTCACGGCGTCTTCGGGGACGAGATGGAGTATAGGGAGCGCATGGCGAAGCTTCAGGAGCGGCAGCGCTTGGAGGAGTACGAGGAGTACGAGGATGACGGCGAGCCCTACGTGGGCCGCAGGGATCGTGCGGACAGAGACTAACTTCCGCTGAGTAAGAGGCTTTACCGTACCCGAAAGAGTCCCGCTGGTAATATGCGGGCACGGATTTATAGAAGAGAGGTGTAAAGATGTACGCTCCAGCTACAGGGAAGCAACAGCCAGTAGAGCAAGAGGTCATTACCGAAGAGAACGTCTTCGAACGGCCCGACGAGACCGTAGCGTTCTTTCCCAAGCAGGTCCTCTACGATCTGTTCATTTCCACGCTACTTCTGTTGGCCATCTGCGCTCTCTCCTACGTTTCTCCCGCGCCGTTGACGGAGCCGGCGGACACGGCGACGATCACGTACGTGCCGCGCCCGGAGTGGTTTTTCTTCTTCTATGAGCAGATGCTGATGTTCTTCCCCGGCTACGCCCTGATCTCCTTCGGCGCCGTAGTGGTGCCGACGGTGTTCGTGGTGCTGTTGTTCGCGGTGCCGTGGCTGGACCGGGGTCCGAGGGCGTCCTCGACGAGGCGTCCGTTCGCAACGGTGATAGGGTTGTTGGTGGTCGTGGTGGTGCTCCTGAACATGATGATGGCCGTCAGCCGCATCATCAACTTCCCGGGCCAGTAGGGGGCTAGGTCATGCCGGTCGGTGATCTTCAGGTTCCCATAATCGGGAAGAACGTCGTGATAGGCGTTCTGGTCCAGACACATATCCTCTTCGCCGCTTTCATCATCGGAGCGGTCCTTATCGCAGCGACCAGTGAGTACCTCGGGATGGTGACGAAACAGCCGAGGTACGAGCGGTTCGCCCGTAACCTTGCGCGCTTCGTGGTTCTGCTCTTCGCCTCGGGTGCGGCTTTGGCGATCACGTTCGTGCTCGCGCTAGTAACGTTGTTCCCAGTGTTCTTCTCTTATCTGCAGAACATCTTCTTCTGGGTATTCCTGGTCGAGGCGTTCATGTTCCTCGGCCAAATCATCATCGTGTACGCCTGGTACAACGTCTGGGATAAGCTTGCTTACCGCAAGACCCTGCACGTCACCTTTGGCTTCATCGCCGGCTTCTTCGGTCTTATGGCGATGACGATGATTGATGCGGTCGCCTCATACATGCTGACGCCCGCCGAGGCGCCGGTTACCAACGTCGCCCGCACGTTCTTGAATCAGACGATGGTACCCCTGAACATGCACCGCTTCGTCGGCAACTTCTCCTACGCCGGCTTCCTCATTGCAGGGTGGGGGGCTTGGAGGTATTTGAAGAGTACGCGGGAGGACGACCGGGAGTACTACGACTGGATGGGACACTTCGGCCTACTGTGGGGCTTCGGGTTCCTTATTATTCAGCCGGTGATCGGGTACGGCTATCTCAAGGGCATCCGCGAGAGCTCGCCGGAAGCTTTCAACACTATCATGCTTGGCGAGAGGTCCTGGGTCTTCAACCTCCTGGCGATGTACCTCGCGATCATGAGCATCGCAGCCACCGCCTACTTCGTGCACAAGCTGAAGTTCGCGGTGAAGCCGATTCCGACGCTGCGGAACATGGCCGTCGGGGCGCTCGGGTTCACGGCGCTGTTTACTCTGCTCAACGTGATTCCCGCCGACGCGAATATCTTCCCTGGTGCCTTGGAGTTCGCAGGTGGCGAGAACACGAAAATCCCGCTCGGAAACATGTACCCGTGGAAGTACATCGGGCTCATCGGGTTGATGATCGTTGGCTTCTTTGTGGTGACGCTGTACCTCAAAGCGGCGGCCTCCGGGTTCCATTGGGGCCGGGCGAGCCGCTGGAGCCAGTATGCGCTCCTGATCTGTGCCCCTACGGTCATCATTACGATGATGACGATGGGCTACACGCGCGAGTCGGCCAGGCGCGTCGACTATAAGCCGGAGGGTGGGTACCTGATCTACAACTGCATCACGCTGCAGCAGAACGTCGTCAACGAGAACTGCCCGGCCGTGGTCGATAACGAGGATGGTACGAGGACCAACAGCATAAACGGCCAGCCCGTACGGGAGGGTGAGTAGCATGCAGGATTTAGCACTGGCTCTGTTACAGGAAGACGTACGCTATACTGCAGGAGGTATACTCCGCTTCTTCGCTGGTGCCCTGCTCGTGCTGATGATCTACGGTACTGCATGGCTGTTCACCTACTGGATCAGCAAGGACGAGTAAGTCCGTAAATGTTTGCTAGGTAGCCCGAACGATTCAGTCTCAACCCTGAGGAGGCGCTCACCGAGTGCCTCCTCAGGGTTTTGTCAAGCCACGATGTCCGGATACGTTGAGGGTTAAGGTACAAGCGAGAAGTAGGAGACGAGCGTTGCCAGAGATACCGCTTTTCCCCTTGAATGTGGTGCTGATGCCGGGGATGCCGATGCCACTGCACATATTCGAGGAGCGCTACAAGCAGATGGTCGACGAATGCCTCGAAAATGGCTCGGAGTTCGGAATGGTGCTCGCGGACGAGGGTGGGACACGCAACGTCGGCTGCACTGCCCGTATCGTCGAACTGGTGCAGCGCTACGAAGACGGTCGCCTGGTCATCCTGGTGGAAGGTTCCCGGCGGTTCAAGCTGAACAATATCCTCACCGGAAAACCCTACTATGTAGGCGAGGTCGAGTATCTTGAAAACGAAGGACCTAACGAGAATATTTCCACCCTCGCCGAGGAGTGCATCGCGCTCCTGGAGCGCGTGATCGAGGCGGCGACCGATGGCGATGTGGGCATCGAGGTAGAGCCACCCTACCGTAACCTTTCTTTCGCCATCGCCGGTCGTATAGAGTTCGATCTGGAGACGCGGCAGCGTATCCTGGAGCTCCCGCTCGAGGAACAGCGCCTACGGAAGGTCAAGGAGCTTCTTACCGAGGCGGCCGAGAATCTGGAGCGAGATAAGCGCGCCCGTGAGAAGGCCGAGACGAACGGTCACCTCAGGGGGGACTGGAAGCCCGGGGAGAAGGGTAATGAGGGCTAACTCTTTGCGTCGTTGTCTGTCTCTGTATCTTTGGGGATGAGGCTCCTTATCCTCGTGAGGTTCGCCTGGTCCACTTTGTAGATTAGCGGCTCGGATGCAAGGGAGTCCTTGCCGGCGGCAGCCTTGACTCGCTCGACGAGGTTCTCCTCAACGAGCCAGGCCATGGAAGGTAATACCTCGGCTAGGATACGGAGCCGTACTCTGCCGTCCCTCTCCTCTCTCCCTACGAGGCGTGGCGGAAACAAGTACAGGTTCGAGGCCTCGTCTAAGGCGCTTATTATCCTCTCCGCCGCTTCGGAGTCGGAGAGCTGAACCTCGACTGTAAAGCGTTGTTCACCCGAGACGTAGTTGCGGACGCCCGTTATGGTGCCGTTCGGGACGAAGATTAACTCTCCGGAGAGCGCCCGGATCTTGGTGGTCCTTAGACCCAGTTCTTCCACCAGTCCGGCCGCCTTCGTTGGCTCGATCTCGATAAAGTCCCCGACGCTGTATTGACCTTCGAAGACGATGGAGAAACCCGCAATAATATCGCGCAGGAGGCTCTGCGCTCCGAAACCTATGGTGGCGGCCAGGACGGCGCCGCCCGCGGTAGCAGGAAGCGGGTTGCCTATGAAAATGCTGAGTATGAAGAGCGCGATACCAGCGAAGATGAGGTACCGCAGCGCGTTGCGTCCGAGCGTTATGGCGGTATTCTGACGTTTGAGCCTGGCCACGGCCTCAGCATCCAAGACTCCGTCCCGTCGACGGCGGCGCCAACGAAGAACGCGGGGCACCCCGTGTGTCAGGAGACGGTATAAGAAGATGCCGAGTATCGTCACGATGACTGACGCGATAACCTTGGCAAGGAATTCCGGGCTGGTCAGGTAGGCGGCGAGGCCCTCGAAGAGGTCGTTTATTCTCCCCAGAGACCTCTGGGTCTCATCGTTAACGTCTTGGGCGGCCTGGGCCGCCTCTTGTGCAACGCCGGTTTCTTCTGTGGTCTCTCCTATCGTCTCCTGGAGCAGGAGGACAAGCCCGTAGAGCGGTGATGGCACCTTAAGCTGATACCCCGTGGCGTTCCAGGGCGAGGTCGAGGAGGCGGTCGAGCAGTTTGTCGTAAGGGAGGCCGCTGGAGGACCAGAGCTTAGGGTAGACGCTGGTAGGGGTGAAGCCGGGGATGGTGTTGATCTCGTTCAGGAGTAGCCTGCCCGTCCCGCGTTCGAGAAAGAAGTCCATCCGTGCCATGCCGGCCGCGTCGATGGCCGTATATCCGACGCGTGCGATGCGGTCTATCTCCGCTCTGGCACCCTCGGGGATGTCTGCGGGGGCGACGAGCTCCATACGGCCCTCGGTGTACTTGGCTTCGTAGTCGTAGAAGCCTTGCCCGGAGACGGCGATCTCGCCGGGCTCCGACGCCTTCGGTTCCTCGTTTCCGAGGACGGCGACCTCGATCTCGCGGGCGTCCACGCCCTCCTCGACGATGATGCGCCGGTCGAGCTCGGCCGCAGTATCTAGAGCAAAGGCCAACTCCTGAGTAGTGTCGGCCCTGTTTATGCCGACCGATGAGCCGAGGTTGGAGGGCTTGACGAAGCAGGGGTATCCCAGGGAGCCTTCTATCTCGCGCGTCCACCGGTCCCTATCTCTCCGCCACTCCTTACGGGTGAGGCCGAGCCAGCGGACCTGCGGAAGACCGTGGTGGGCGAAGATCTTCTTCATCGTCACCTTGTCCATCGCCGCCGCACTCGCCAGCACACCGGAGCCTACGTAGGGGATGCCCAGAACTTCGAGCATGCCCTGGACGGTGCCGTCTTCTCCATAAGGCCCGTGCAGGACGGGGAAGACGACGTCCACCTCTCCGAAGAGGTCCGGGGGACGCCGGTCGGATGCCCTGACCGCAGCGCTCTCGGAGGGTTGCTTGTCGGCCCGGAGCCTGGCCCGGTCTTCGAGCTCGCGCATGGGGTCACCAGTGTGAAGCCATGCTCCTTCACGAGAAATCCCGATGGGGATCACCTCGTGAAGGCCTTCCTCACGCAGAGTATTCATAATAGCGCGGGCCGAGGCGAGGGAGACCTCATGCTCCTCGCTACGCCCGCCGAAGATGACCATGACCCGGACCACCGCGCCTCTCCTCCCTGTTCGCAAAACGCGTCTATCCTAGCAGAGGGACGAACCAAAATTTCCGACTCCTTAGGTCCCCCCTCGCGAGAGCCCTAAGGAGTCTGCGCGCCCCCTGAGCGCCGCGACGACGAAGTCGATGTGCTCGTCGAGGTCCACGCCGAGTTCCTCCGTCCCCTTTATGATGTCCCCCCGGTTTACGCTGGCGGCGAAGGACTTCTGCTTCATCTTCTTCTTGACGCTCTTCGCCTTGAGCCCCTCCAGTCCCTCGGGCCGGACGAGGGCGCAGGCGGTAACGAAGCCCGAGAGCTCATCCACAGCGTACAGCGTCTTCGCCATGCGTGTCTCGCGCGGCACGTCGAGGTAGTCGGCGTGGCCCTTGATCGCCTCTAACACGTCTTCGGGATAGCCCCTCTGCTCCAGTTCTCGCACCCCGACCATGGGGTGCTCGTTCGGGGTGGGATGCTTCTCGTAGTCCATGTCGTGCAACAGGCCGGTTACGCCCCACTTCTCCTCGTCCTCACCGAACTCGCGGGCGTAGGCTCGCATGGACGCCTCGACCGCCAACATATGCTTTAGCAGGGAGTCGCTCTCTGTCCACTCGCGGAGCAACCCCCAGGCATCTTCACGGTTCACCGGCGCCTCCTCGCGCAAGTCCGGATACATGACCAGGGTATTCTACAAAGCCGGGGCGCACGTAAGAGGGGCCGGGTACAT
>JADDPY010000016.1 GCA_016781635.1 Rubrobacter sp. | reverse complement strand
GGTCTACTTTTACATCGACGCGCCCGGTGCCGGGTACCTTCGCGACGCGTCTCACCAGCGCCTTCGACCTGGCAAACATGTGTAACATCCACGCATGCTCATCGGTGTCCTTGCGGTATACGGGTATGTGCATCTCGGTGACGTTGCGGATTGTGTACCTGCCCCATGGCGTTTCCCCGTCCCATACTAGAGGCTCTTCCAGAGGGCTCACCACCACGACCTTCTGGCAGCCGCTCCGGCACCAGTACACGGTGTCGTCGCCTTCCCTCTTCATCTCGCACTCGGAGAGGAGTTGCTCCTGCCCGCAACTCAGGCACGAGGTGCGGATCTCCGTGTCCACACCGAAGCGTATCCCCTCGTTGGGGTCCTCACTTGCCTCGTCCAGTTCCCTCAGCTCGTCCGCGAGCGCATCTTGTACGCGCACGAGCTCCGGTATGAGGGCTAGGCTGAGCATGCAGATTCCTAGTCCGGCCAAAAATCGCCCACGCGCCTCGTCCTCGTTGGAGGTCCCCGCGTGGGAGCCCTCCCCACTCGCGACGCCGAAGAAGCTCTGGACAAGGCGTGCTTCGGGCTCCCGCAGCACGCCCGAGGTCTCCAACTCCTTGCGAGCCTGACCCCTGGTCTTGCTGCTTCTCAGCCTGATCCGCGCAACGCTTGCGAAGAGGGACTCCAAGCACGCCCGAACTTGCGAGTTCGCGGCCTCCCACTCACGACGGTTCAAGGCCCCCTCGGCGAGGTTGAGGTGATGCAGCGCCTCGTCGAGGCCCTGGCGCCGCATGCGTTCCCTGATTGAGGCTAGCTCTTCCAAGACTCCTATTTCGTCGCGTCACCGTGGCACTTCTTGAACTTCTTACCAGAACCACATGGACAAGGATCGTTGCGCCCTACCTTCCCCACCTTGTCGGCCGGCGGGGTCTGTACCGTCACGTTGTAGTTGTTGGTTTCGTAGATTACCTGGCTAGGCTCGGGGTTACCCTCGATCATGGCGCCGGCACCAGCCTCGATCAGCGGGGCGACGAGGGTGGCAACGATGGCGAACCACACCGCTAGCTCCATGCGGGCCGGCTTGTTCGCTAGCAACCGCTTGATGAGGGACGAGACCTCCGGGGCCTCCTTATCCGCCCTCTCCTGTATCTCGTCGGCGGTGGCGTCGCTTTCCTGCGCCTCGCGGAGGAAAGCCGCAAGCCGTTCGAGGTCCTTCACCGTGCTCTCGGGGCCGGAAAGGAACCTCATTGTGTCCTTCACGAACTCGAACTCACCGGCAAGGACGCGTCCCCGACGCCTGCCACACATCGGGCAGGGCGTCGAGACCGGCGCGTTCTCCCAGCCCTTCATGCTGGCCTCTACGCCGGTACCGCCGGGGTCGAATCCGTATCCTGACGGGAAGAGGTATCCGCAGTATCCGCACTTCGCTGTATCTGACGCATCGGTAGTAGCACAGGCGTAGTGTACGCCAGAGCATCACATTTGCTATGGTGAAACTATCTGGGGTAGAGCAGCCAAATGGCTTGCCGCTATATGATCTCGACGGTTCCGGGTTCGCACCACAAGGATCACCCCGCTATGGAGGACGACGTCCAGCGGGTACACTAAGCTTATCCTACTGTAATCCGTACTCCGATTGGGTTGAATTGAAAGAGCCTCGCATATCAGAGATCAAGTCGGCCGCTGCCAAATTGAGAAGAGCTATAGAGCAATCCGAGTGCAGTAGCGACGAGTTATTCCATTTCTTGGAAACGTTTCCTCGTGTGAGTTGCAAACCGGCTTCTCTGCTCCTCGGTAAGTACCTGGTCGAGGAGTGTGATTGTCAACCGATCGAGTTTGTATCCGCTCAAGGTTGGAGCCGTGACGGCGGCATCTCCCGTTCGCACTTCTGGTTGGAGTACGAAGGGCTCATCATCGATATTACGGCAGATCAGTACTCGGAGATTGAGGAGCCGGTAATTGTCACTGCGGACCGAACCTGGCACAACCAGTTTACGCACCAGACCCGCACTCCATACTCGGAGATAATGGATCCAGAAACTCTGACCCCGAAGGTGCCCGCCACTTACGAGCACATCCTTAAAGCGTTAGATTCAGAGTGCGTATGAGCCCTTCTGCGGCAGCTCAGCGCGTTCGATACGGTATCTTCGGGAGGCAAATTGACCGGCACCGTTACTGACATAGGCGAGTCCCGCAAGCGCCGTCTCACTCCCACCTGCAAAGCGCTGCTCGCACACATGGAGCTCGCGTCCTTCCTGTCCCCCTTCGGCCCCGAGCCGCCGAGCGAGGAGC
>JADDPY010000609.1 GCA_016781635.1 Rubrobacter sp. | reverse complement strand
AACAGCCAAACCGTCGATGATCTCGTCGGCCATGGGACTCACGTCGCCGGAATTGCCGCCGCTGCGACCAATAATCAGCGGGGTGTGGCCGGTACCTGTCCGAAGTGCGTCCTTTACAATGTCAAGGTGATTGAGGACGTTGGGCTTGTCGCATCTTGGTCGGGGATTGCCAATGGCGTCGTGTGGGCAGCTGATAACGGCGCCGACGTCATCAACATGAGTTTCGGCGCGACGAGCGGATCGAGCACCATTCAGCTCGCTGTCGAGTATGCTTGGGGCAAGGGGACTATTCTGACGGGAGCCGCGGGCCTCGTCTGGTCGACCGGCTTATGCGAGCAAGGCGACAACGCCTGCGTCCGCAGCCGTATAGAAAGCACGGCCGATCCGATTGTCGGTACCGGTACACTCTGGCTGCACGGACGGATCAACGCTCAGAACAGCGTCAGCGCTGTTGTTCAGCCGTAAGCTCCAGCATGCGAGCGGGATACGCTGCCTCACAGCATACCCCGCTCGCATTTGGCGCGAATATCCCAGATTGCTCTGTGCAGCAGCGCTCCTTGCCGATACGTCTCCTTATGGTGACTACTCCCACGCTTGAAAGGCGTGGGCTTCTACGGATTGGCTACCGATGCTGTGTAGCCCCACAGCAAGAATGTTCAACGCGGCATTGAGATCACGATCCATTTCCAAGCCGCAAGCGGGACACTGATGGACGCGCACGGACAAACCTTTTTTCATCACCGCGCTACAACGGCTACAGCATTGCGACGTACCGCGTGGATCAATCTCAATATACGTCCTACCAGCGTTTGCAGCTTTGTAGCGCGTATAGGTGGCGAGTTGATTCCACGCCGCGTCAGCAATGCTTTTTGCCAGCGTGTGATTCTTCATCATCCGTGCGATGTTCAAGTCCTCAAAAACGATCATACCAAACTCGTTCACCAGGCGACGGCTGAGTTTGTGGGCGAAATCCTTCACCCGCACGCGGGTACCCGCGGTTCGCAATCCGTTCGTAGATATGCGCGACAATCTTTCGCCGGTTGCGGCGTTCGGGTGTTCCTTTTTCAGCCTGCGACAGCTTGCGTTGGGCTTTGGTAAGTGCCTGTTCGCCCTCACGGAAAAAGCGCGGGTTCGCAACGTACTCGCCAGTGGAAAAGGTAGCGAACTTCTCCAAGCCAACATCAATCCCAACGGCGCGTTGGCTTTCCGGCAACGGTTCTGGCTTGGTTTCCACCGAGAAACAGGCGAACCATTTGCCCGTACTGGCGCGGCGGATCGTCAGGGTTTTGATCGTGCCGACAATCGGACGGTGATCAATCAGCTGCACGCGCCCGATCTTCGACAGGTCAAGCCACTGCCCGTCAACGCGAAACGCATCAGCTTGCGGATAGGTGAAGCTGTCGTACCAACCTTTCCCGCGAAAGCGCGGATACCCGGGCGTTTCACCTGCTTTGACGCGGCGAAAAAACGCCTTGAATGCCAGAGCAACCCGTTCGGTGACATTCTGCAACACCTGCGAGTGAACCGTTTTCAGCGACGGGCGTTCAGTTTTCAGGATCGGAATACGCCGCTTCGTTTCGTACCAATCCGCGGTGCGCTGTTCAGTTTCCCACGCGGCTTTCTGGTACGCCAGTGTGTCGTTGTACAGCCAACGACAGGTTTCAAGCACCTGTTCCAACAGGCGGTGTTGCCCCTTCGTTGGTGCAAGGCGGAATTGGTAGGCAACACGGATCATCAGACACCCTTCTGGTTTTCGATGTACTGCTGCACAACGTCCAGCGTGACCGCGCCGACAGACGCAATAAACTTGCTGCGCGTCCACAGCGTTGGGAGACGCTTTTTCAACCAGGGAAACTCAGTCCGCAATTCGTGGGAGGTGAAGCCTTTGATTTTTGACACAACGACATTGATCCCAACACGCGGGTCAACATCAAGCAGGAGATGGACGTGATCTGGTTGAAGCGCTATATCCATCACCGCATAGCCGTACTCGGCCTGTTTTGCCACCACAAGGTCGCGCATCCGTTCGGCCACTGCGCCCGTCAAGACCTTGCGCCGATATTTCGGGCAAAAGATAACGTGGTACTGACAGCTATACAGGATACTGTGATCAGTGTGGTACGGCTTGTTAGATTGTCGAAGTTCCATATACTGACAGGAGTAGATAACGACGTACAGTATAACATCGCACGCTTGTTCTGTCACTATCTAAAGCCGCTAAAGTGGGAGAAGGGCTTATATCCCAG
>JADDPY010000047.1 GCA_016781635.1 Rubrobacter sp. | reverse complement strand
AATCAAGAGGAGCAGGAGAGCTCCGATCATAAGAAGGAGGGCAACCAGTACTCTTAAGGCAGTCCTATATCGTTTCATATACGGTGTTTATCCACGACCAACCACGCCGCAGTAGGTCTGATAGCCGCGATCGTAGTAATTAGGGTTGGTGGTCCCCGCTCCGGTGATTCTGCATCTGGCAATCGCAATGCGACCTGCTCCGCCATTACCTCCGGGATAGGTGCTCCCGCCGCCTGTGCCGCCAAGGGCGGTAATATTGGCGAGACCACTAATGCTTTCACAGATCAAGAGAATAGAACCGCCAGCTCCGGCACCGCCACCTGGTTTATTGGTTCCCGTGGTTGCGGTTCCGCCGTTTCCACCATTGGCTGAGAGCGCTCCGTTGACGACAATGTTGCGTGCCCAGATAATAATGATGCCGCCGCCGTTTCCTCCGATGCCTCCATCTGAGTTGTCACCGCCGGCTGCCGAACCACCGCCCCCGCCGAAGACCATCCGCACTAAATCGACACTTCCTGCAACCAGTCCTGCTCTGCCGTAGTCGCCGCCGCCGTTGGTCACGCCGTTGGTTCCTTGTGTGCCGTTTGATCCTCCACCGCCTGAACCCGCTCCTGCCGGACTGCTGCCGTAGGCACCGCCTGCGCCACCGTTATTGACCGGGTTACACGCTTGTCCGTTGGTATAGGCTTGCCCACCAAAACCCGAGTATCCTTCTCCCGCATAGGCGTTGTCATGATTATTCAGCCCAACGTACTGTCCGCCTCGATAGCCTCCACCGCCTGCTTGCGTCGTGCTGGTGCCTGGACTTCTGCCATCGACTCGGAGCGCACCTGTCGCATCAATCGTGAGCGTTCCATTACATGCCAACGGCAGGATGCCACCAGTTGAGCCATTCCAATCTGGTCCTGTTAGCGTCACGCCGCCAGCAATACCAATGCTTGAGTATTCACTGAGAATGATGATCTGGGCTCCGCTTGTATAGGTGTAGGAAAGGGGAACAGCGAATTGGATCGTTCCAGCTGAGTAGCCGACAATGATGTTCCGTTCGCCATAGCCATAGTTTCCATTTATCGATTGGTGAATAAAACACATCTGGCCAGCAGCAAAGTTGGCATGAGTCCCTGAGCCGGAAAGCGATCCAGTTGATCCAGTAAATGAAGTTGTCCAAGGGTTGGCTTGGATGGAAGAGCTGAAGGTGGTGTTGCCACTTGTACCTCGTCCGAAAATCGGTGTCACCAGCTGTGCCATAGATTATGCTGAGGGCTGGACTGTAACATCAGCGCCCGGCACGGTTGAGCCGACTGCTGTACAGTCAAACCGAATTACATCTCCTGTACTTAAGGTTGGATTGGTCATCGAAGTGTTATTAGCTGTGGTTGAGCCAGCCGCAATCGTCACTGTTCCTACGTCTTGGTTTTTCGTGACGTTGAACAGGCGCAAGGTGAGTCCTGATCCGGTCGGTGCAGTACCACACGTTGCATCAAGCCGGTTAATCGCCGAGACACCAGGTGGAACAATCCAGTTGGTTGATAGGGTATTGATGACTGCGAGCGTTCCGGCCACACTAAAAGGCGGAAGTGACCCACTGTTTCCCTGTAAGTAGCGTGAGCGTCTATCGGTGATGTTGGCGTTGGTGATGGTTGAGAAGGCATTGGCAACGGATACTTGTGCTAATACATAGTAGGGGTTGCCAGCACCAACAGCGGCTTGAATCGTTGAAGCGGAGGGATCTGACGGACTGCCAGCCGGCGTCCCTGCGACAACTAAAAACTTAAACGCATTCGGATTGTGGCTTGAGGCTGAAGAAACCACGGCTAAATCGACATAGGCGACGACCGCATCGATGCGGGGATTACCTGAACTGTTGGCGGTGATGGTCAACGCATTAATGGCGTCCGACCAACCGTAATAGACATAATTCTGGTAGGCGACAAAGATATCGCCGACTTGCACATCAACCTCTGTATTTGCTGTCGAGTGCTGCGTTACTTGTAAGTCGCTTTGTAAGATAACGCCTTGTCCATTAGAGGAGGTTTTACGCCAGAGTCGCATGATGCCCTCTTCCGCTGTTTTGCCTCCATCTTTAAGCGCGATATAGTTAGCCATAGGTTTTATTCCTTAAATTCCGGCGTTAGTCCAGCTCCCACTGACTTTCTTTCGAAAGACGCCTGTACTGCTATTGTAATAAATACTTCCATTTGGTGCATCTATTGGGTCGGATGTTCCGACAGGAAAAGGAAAGAAGCCCTTTCCT
>JADDPY010000411.1 GCA_016781635.1 Rubrobacter sp. | reverse complement strand
CAGGTGTGTTCTGAGACCACGGGGCATGCGGAGGTCGTGCAGGTGACGTTCGACCCGGAGGTGTTGTCTTACCGGGATGTTCTGCGGATCTTCTTCGCCACCCACGACCCGACGACGCTGAATCGGCAGGGGGCGGACGTGGGGGCGCGGTATCGCTCGTCGGTCATGTACCACGACGAGGAGCAGAAGAGGATCGCCGAGGAGGTCATCTCGGAGATCGAGGCCGAGGGGGTGTGGGACAGCGAGATCGTGACGGAGGTCGTACCGTTCGACGTCTTCTACGTGGCCGAGGGCTACCACCAGGGGTACTTCCGGAACAACGCTGTACAGCCGTACTGTCAGGTCGTTATAGCGTCGAAGGTGGCGAAGTTTCGCAAGCAGCACCTCGACAAACTCAGGGCGTAGGGCGACGCTCTAGTAAACCTGGGGACGTGGATAACGGCCCCGCGACGAGCACTTCGTGAGCAACGAGGCGCTCGTCACGGGGCTTTGTGGTGTCAGGAAGGTCGAGCGGCTTCTCGCATGGGGGTGGAGGGGCGAACAAAGCGGTTGAGATAAGATGGAGTCACTTTACGGGGAGGAGGACGGGTGGGAATTCTTGATGGGTTGCTCGGTAATGCTTCGGAGATAGACGTCTCGAAGGTCGGGGGCGATTTTGCGCAGGTTCTGGCGCCGGGGGAGAGGGTCGAGAAGGCGTATCAGTTGATCAGGGACCTGTTCGTCTTTACGGATAAGCGCCTCATCCTCGTGGACAAGCAGGGTTTGACGGGGAAGAAGATCGAGTACCACTCCCTACCTTACAAGAGTATCAGCCACTTCAGCGTCGAGACCGCCGGGCACCTCGACCTCGATGCTGAGTTGAAAATCTGGATCTCCGGCAGCCCCATGCCGATCCAGAAGCAGTTCAACAGGAACCTGAACATCTACGAGGTCCAGAGCGTCCTGGCCGGCTACGTGCTCGGCTAACCGAAGAACAGCCAGTAGAGCCCGTACAGGAAGGCGACGACCAGGAGAGCGGCCACGAGTACCGCGACGGCCTGCAACACGAAAGGCATAGTCCTCCAAATGTCTCTGAGCTCGCGGCCCAGGCTCCTCAACCAAACCTCGGCCTTGTCCAGGAAGCGGGCGATAAAGAAGACCTCGCTTGCGAGTAGCGCAAGGCCTAAGAATCCGGTACCGAAGCCGAAGCCCGGGGCCGGACCGAGGAAGAGGCTCGCGACCATGAGCAAGACCCCGCCGACGATGTAGAGGATACTGCTCGGGGACAGACGGCTCCGGTCCTCCTGGTGGCGCCGGTCGTAGCGGTCGCGGAAACGGCGCCCCGGCTTGCTCTGCTGGAAATCTTGCAGGCTGTTCTTCATCCTCGCGATCATAGGACTCCTTATTCCCCAAAAATATCTAAGTTAACAATACGTTTGTTGCGTGGCCGCCAGCGGAGCCTCCCGTGTTCTGGTACACGGGTATCTGCCGGAGCACATGGTACGCTTTTTTGGTCTAGCGATGGCGGAAGGAGCGGGTTATGGCGGAGAAGGCCACGTTTGGGGCGGGATGTTTCTGGGGTGTGGAGGCGGCGTTTCGCAAGATGAACGGCGTCCTGGAGGCGACTTCCGGATACTCCGGGGGACGCGTAAAAGACCCTTCGTACGGGGACGTTTGTAGCGGCACGACCGGGCACGCGGAGGTCGTCGAGGTCGAGTACGATCCCGAGAAGGTCTCGTACGAGGATCTCCTGGAGGTGTTCTGGGACGAGCACGACCCGACGCAGGTCAACCGCCAGGGCCCGGACGTCGGGACGCAGTACCGTTCGGCGATCTTCTTCCACACCCCCGAGCAGGAGGCCGCGGCCAGGTCCTCCCTGGAGAAGGCGCAGCCGCGCTACAAGAAGCCCATCGCCACCGAGATAACGCCTGTCGCCGAGTTCTACCGGGCCGAGGATTACCACCAGCGCTACTTCGAGAAGGGCCTCCTCTCCCGCTTCTTCTCGTTCTAGCGAAGGAGCGCGGTCTACCCGCATCCGGCGTCTTCGAGGACCTCTACCTCGACGTCGTCGGGTAGGCGAAGAACGGACGAAGAGAGAGCCGCCGGAAAGGCTACGGCCGCTCTTGCATGCGCGTGTTCGACGCCGATGGACTCATCAGGGAGGGGAGAGGGGGGTACGAGACCGTGGACGAGCGCGGGCCGGAGCGGCAATAGGAGCCCGCACGGCTCCGTACGTCCGCGTCAGTTCGAGCTCAGGCCGCCGAGGCCGAAGAGGTCGTCTTCGCCACCGCTCGTTTGCAGGGCCTCCAAGAGTTCGTCGAGGCCTCCCATCTCGACCCTCATGCCGCTCTCGCTTGCAGGGGGCGGGTCGAGGGCTACGTGCTCGACCTTCCCCCGCAAGCCTTCGAGGACCGCGATGAGGCCCATCCCGGAGACCTCGACGGGCTTGTAGCCCGGACCGAAGTCCGCGGAGTCGACGAACGCCTGGGCTTTCTCTGGGGAGTGGAAGAGGGGGAGGGCGCCGCGGTCGTCCACTGAGATCAGGAGTGGCTCGGCGCCCGGGGCAGCCTCCTCGAAGAGGAGCACGTAGGGCGGCTGGGGTGCCTCTCTGGTGGGCACGCGGTACCTAGGAGGGCCTCGGGGCCATGGTGACGAGTAGGACGAGGTTCTCCCCAGTCTCGTTTCGGACGCCGTGTGGCTCTCCGGAGCGTGCGATCGCGGCGTTGCCTTGCCCCAGGTCCGCCTCCTCGTCCCCGATGGTGAAGCGTCCGGTGCCCTCGATGACGTAGTAGACCTTGTCCGAGCCTTCGTGAGCGTGGACCTTCTGGGCCTGGCCGGGCAGGAGGCAGTAGAGATCGTAGAAGAGGTGCGGGGAGTCGAAGAGGGCGTTCTTCTTCATCTTCTCTTCCGAGAAGGCGACGGCGTCTGCGAAGGATCTGCTCTCCAAAACTGGCTCTCTCCTCGTCTTGCGTTGGGCGCGGACCAACTCTAGCATCTCGAACGTGGTCGTGAGACCCTTGCCGCTTCGCGCACGCCCGAACGACGGAGGAGGGACGGATGGACGGTACCGGGGTGGATCCCGCATGAGGTTCCCCATGACGACCTTGAGGTTACCCGAGTGGGTGGACGGGTTCCTGCCGGCCCCGGGGATGCCCTACCCGACCGTCGAGGATCGGATGGAACTCGCCGTCGAGCTCGCGCGGGAGAACGTGGAGCGGGGGACGGGCGGTCCGTTCGGGGCCGCTATCTTCGACCTGGAGACGAAAAAGCTCGTCGCCCCCGGCGTCAACGTCGTCGTCACCTCGGGGCTCTCCATCGCCCACGCGGAAGTCCTCGCGATCTCGACGGCCCAGGGCGTGATCGGGAGCTTCGACCTCGGCGGGAAGGGGAGGCCTCCCTACGAGCTCGTCACCAGCACCGAGCCGTGCGCCATGTGCTCGGGGGCGCTACTCTGGTCCGGCGCCCGTAGCCTCGTCTGCGGCGCCCGCGACGAGGACGCCCGAGCCGTGGGTTTCGACGAAGGCCCGAAAGCCCCCCGCTGGGAGCGCGACTTCGAGGAGCGGGGCATCGCCGTCGCCCGCGACGTCCTCCGTGATGAGGCCGCGGCCGTTCTGAGGCATTACGCGGAGGGAGGAGGCGAGATCTACAACGCCCGCCGGAGCGGGCCGTAGAGGAGAAGCGATGATCCTGGAGGTCGCGCTGCTCAACGTGAGGCAGGGCGAGGGGGACGAGTTCAAAGCGGCTTTCGAGCGAGATTCTTCCATCATCTCATCGATGCTCGCTTACGTCTCCCACGAGCTGCAACGCTGCATCGAGGCCCGTGATCGCTACGTCCTCCTCGGTCGATAGGAGCGGCGACAGTACCATACCGAGGAGTTTCGCCGGACGGAGGAGTACGGGGAGTGGAAACATTTGCTCCACCACTTCTACGACCCCTTCCCCACGGTGGAGCACTTCGAGATGGTGCATCGTGAAGGAGGCTCCTAGACGCGAAACTCTTTCGGGAAGTCCGTGAGGTTGCGGCAGCCGTCCTCGGTGACGACGACGAGGTCTTCGATGCGGATGCCGCCCACCTTCGGGTCGTAGAGGCCGGGCTCTATCGTGATGACGTCGCCGGGGACGAGGGTCTCGTCGGCGGTGGACACGCGGGGGGCTTCGTGAATCTCCAGGCCGACCCCGTGACCGGTACCGTGGATGAAGCCTTCCTGGAGGGGTTCGCCGGGCTTCTGATCGTGCTGGAGGGTCTTGTAGCCTTTCTCGTGCAGGATCTCCGAGACCTTGCCGTGGATGTCGCGGCCGTTGACGCCGGGGCCTATCATCGCGAGCGCTGCCTCCTGGCTCTCCAGGACGGCGTCGTACATCTTCTGGAGCTCCTCGGACGGCTCACCCTTTACGAAGGTCCGGGTCATGTCGGCGTAGTAGCGGCTCTCCTTGCTCGCGGGGAAGATGTCCACGATGATCGAGTCACCCGCCCGCAGCGGCCCGTGCCCCTCATCGTGCGGGTCGGCGGCCTGGGGGCCGCCCGCGGTTATGGTGCCGTCGGCGGCGCAGCCACGCTTCAAGAGCTCAGCGTCAACCTCTGCGCGCAGGATCTCGCTCGTCAGCGTCTCGCCGCGCCACCGGAGGATGCCTTCGCCCGAGACCTCGGACTCCTTCAAGACCTCCACGGCGTGGGCGCACGCGGCCTCGACCGCTCGTTGCGTCTCCCCTATGTAGGAGATCTCCTCGTCCGTCTTTGAGCGGCGAAGGTCGGCGAACAACCTCGCCTCGGGCGTCACGGTAAGGCCCCGGGCGCGCAACTCATCGGCGTACAAGATGCCCAGGTCGGGCGGCACGGCGACGGGGGAGTTTTTCGCCCCGATCTCCGAGAGGAGGTTCGCCGCGGCGGCGGCCAGGGCTCGGCCCCCGCTCTTGAGCTCCTTGGCGAGGTCCACGACCCCGAGCTCGTCGAACGAGAGGATTTCGTCGGCGCGCGCCTGCTTCTTCGCCCTGCCGTACTCCATCGAGGAGACGGCGAGGTAGCTCTTGCCCCCGTCGGCCCCGCCGACTCTCAGGCAGATCACGGGGTCCGGCGCCAAAAACCCCGACAGGTGATAAGCCGCTGCGTCATGCTGCGAGGCCCCTATGACGAGAAGCGTCCTGCCGGAAGAGTCCGTGCCGTTCTCCATGAAAGTCCTCTCGAGGGTAGAAAACAAAGTTCGTAAGAGCCATTTTACTACCGGCGCAGCACCACCCAGACGCGGGAACACAAAGGGACCGAACCGCGGCGTAGCCTCATATATAATCCTATCTAGATGGGTGCCCCGGGAGACATGAGAAGCAGGGTCGAGAATGCCCTCAACAAGGTGCGCCCGGCCCTCAAGGCCGACGGTGGCGACGCCCGCGTCGTCGAGTGCGACGAGGAGAAGGGAAGGGTAAGCATCGAGATGCTCGGCGCCTGCGGCGGCTGCCCCCTCTCCCAGCTCGACTTCGCCTACGCCATAGAAAGCTTGATTCGCCGCGAGGTCCCCGAGGCCCGCGACATCGTAGCCGTCTAGCGGTTAGCTCTCAGCGGCCAGACCGCCGGTAGGCTTAGCTGCCACCTGCAATTCACGAACTATTTCCCCCGGAGCCTGCGTACTCATCGCCCGACGCTAGAAATGCTCCAGCGCCAGCCGTCGGCCGACGTCTCCTGAGCTACTGCTGTTCCTGGCGGGTGGCGCGCAAGACGTTGGGGGGGAGGGCTTCGCGGGCGGTGGTGAGGGCTTCGGTGGCGAGGCGCCGGTGGCGGCGGAGCTTGAGGCGCTTGATCGGGCCGGAGGTCTTGGCTACTTCGCCCGCGAGGTGGGTCAGCGTGATCATGTCGTTCACGCACACCCGATAGCCGAGGGCGCACATCTCGACCTGCACCTCGGATGGGGAGGAGAGGAGGGTTCGCCGGATCTCACCGGAGCGCTCCACGATGCTGCGCGAGAGCGTCGCGGCGTCCGCCTGCTTTTCCTGGACGGTCCGGTACCCGACGATGTCCTCCGGCGAGAGTTGCCTCGCGCTGTACGAAGGGTCCGAGGCCCTGCGGCGGCTTAAGAGGAACGCCGCCGCGCCCGTCAGAAACGCCGCCGGCGTGAGCAAGAGCGCCCAGAACGCCTCGGACGTGAGGTATGAAGCGAGCCCCAGGGCCGCGACTTCCACCGTGATAAGGACAGCTACGTAAAACTTGACCATCTATGTACACCTCCGCCATGCCGGCTCGCACCGGCCTCCTGTCGGACCAGTCTAGTTTTTACCGGGCCGTTGCGCAACCGGCTATCTGGAGAAGCGGTGCAGGCCGTCGGTCTCGTGCCGCCTTGTATAATCCCCCCTATGTCCGTGTCAGCCTCCAAAAATCCCTCCGAGTTCGACCCCCGCCGCCCCCTGGGAAGCCTCCTCGAGGTGCTACGCGGGCTCTTTTTTGCCCCGAAGCGCTTCTTTGTGGAGTTCTCGGCCGAGGGTTCGCTGCGGGAGCCTATCTTGTTCGTGCTGCTCGTGAGCGCGGTGAGCGCGATCTTTCGGCTTGCGCTCGTCGCGGTCTTTGGCGTGTTCCTCGGGGACCTGTCTGCGAGTGGTCTGGGCATCAGCGCGGTCCAGGCATTGGTTTACGTCGCCCTCTCACCGGTGCTGGTCGGCCTCTTTGCGGCGGTGTACCTGCTCTCTTTGCGGACCTTCATGGGGGCCACGGGGGATTACCGGCAGGTCTACCGGCTGCTCGCGTACGCTTATGGGGCCCTGATCCTGCTGCCCTTCCCGGTCATCAACGCTTTCGCCTTTACCTACGCCATGCTGATCCTGGTGACCGTCGGCGTCCGCTACGTCTACCGCGCCTCGTTTCTCACCGCCCTTCTGACGGCCCTCGTAGGTTACGTGCCCTCGGCGCTACTCTTTCTCACCCTGACGGTCTACGTCACGGGCTTCATCTTCGGACGCTAAACCCGGCCCGCTCATCTTCCGCTGACCGTCCGGTACTCGCTGATGTCTCTTTCTGCACGGTGGCGGAGGTTCTCGGGCAGGCAGGCGGGCTCCTTCCTCCCGTAGCGTTCCCTGAGCAGGACGCAGGAGATATTCAGGTACGCCGCCCTCATTTCGAGCTCCTCGAGGACGTCCATCTCCCTCGGGAAAACCCGGTAAGCGAGGTCCTCCCTGGACCCTACCCGCGACGGGCCACCGACCTCGCGGCGCACCGCGAGCCGCCCATCCCACCGTCTCCGCAGCGCGAGCATGGCCTCAGTATCTGGAGCGACGTTGAGGGGACCGGTTTCGAAAGGGTCTTCCGGCGTGAAGCCGAAGGTCTCCTCCAGCAGCCTCGCGGAACGACGCGCCCTGCGTCCGCTCCTGCCCCTCAAAAACTCGTACCGCGAACGGAGCAGGATAAGCTGGACGTCGTAGTAGGCGTCGAGTCCCGCGTGCGTCGGGCGGTCGATGTCGAGCCCCTGCGCGCCGAGCGCACGGCCGAGGGCCGCACGTCTCCTCCAGAACCCCGCGAGCCGCCAGCCGAAGAGGCCGCCTCCCAGGACGATGCCCGCGACGACGGGGATGGCAACGGCGTACGGGCCCGCCCACGACGTGCCCACGACGGGCGCCGAGAGCAAGACCGAAGCCCCGACCAGGCAGGCCGTGGCGAATCCCGCCATCGTCGCCCGGCGTCCCCAGCCCGCCGCACCATCGTAGAGCTGGCCGAGCGCGTACCAGAGCCCGAGGGCGTCGTCCGATGTGGGGGAGTTCCGCACGTGCTAGATTCTACTCCCCGTGGATCCCACGCCTCCGACCACAGAGCCCACGTCCCGCCCTGCGAAGCGCCTCGCGGACGTCCTCAACCCCTTCACCGTCTTCACCGCGCTCTTCGCACTCGTGGCCTTCTCCGAGGCGGCACCCGTCCTGGCCGTCCTCTACCTCACCGTCGAACTCTTCGCGGCGGGGCTCGTGGCCGGGTTTGTCCTCGTGCTGCGACGGAGGAGGCGCGTGGGGGACTTCTGGATCTCCAGCCGCGGCCAGCGCATCGTCCCCGCCGTCTTCCTGCTCCTCGTCTTTGCGGCGCTCCTCGGAGCCCTGGTACTTCTCGGCGCCCCGGAGGGGCTCTTTCTCGTTACCCTCTCCATGGGCCTTGCGAGCGCGGCGGTCGCCGCCGTGACGCTCCTCTGGAAAGCCAGCGCCCACTCGGCGGTCGCCGGTCATGCCGCCGTCGCCGGGCTACTCGTCCTCGGTCCCGTGCTTGGCCTGCCCTTCCTGATCGTCTTGCCGGCCGTGCTGTGGGCGCGTGTAACGACGGGGGCTCATACGACGTCTCAGGTCTTCGCGGGGGCTGCGGTGGGGGCAGCCTTCGCCGCTGCCTTTGTGGCATGAAGAAGGCCCGCCCGTTCCGAGGAACAAGCGGGCCTGAAGTGACCCCACCGGGGTTCGAACCCGGGTTTTCGCCGTGAGAGGGCAATGTCCTAGGCCACTAGACGATGGGGCCTTGCGGCTTTTCGAGCCGGGATAGAGTTTAAACGATGACCCCCCGATCGTCAAAGGAAGCGGGCGATTATGAACTCGCTCCCTTCGACGAGCCTTGCCACTGCGTGATTTTAGCCGACGGGCTTCTTCAGCTTCTCGGCTACCTTCTCTATCCTGAGCAGGGTGCGGTCGCGGCCGAGGAGGGTCAGGGTCTCGAAGAGGCCCGCGCTCACGGTGCGACCTGTTACGGCAAAGCGCAGGGGGTGGATGAGGTGGCGCGCTGCTTTCCCCTTCTCCTCGGCGAGGCCCCGGATGGTTTCTTCGATCTTCTCGTCCGTCCAGTCCTCTTCCGGCAGGGCTCTCAGCCGTTCGACGATCTCCGGGAAGGTTTCGCGAGCGAACTCCTTGCCGAGTTGTTTTTCGAACTCGGCCTCGTCGTAGTCGAGCTCGTCGCCGTAGAAGTAGGCGACGAAGGCGGGGATCTCGTTGGTGCGGTTCACGCGGTCCTTGATGAGCGCCATGATCCGGACGAGGCGCGGCATGTCATGCTGGAGCTCCTCCGCGCTCACGGCCCCGGACTCCGCGAGCATCGGGGCGGCGATGAGGGCGAGCTCCTCCGGGCTCTGGCGCCTGAGGTAGAGGGCGTTTATGGAGGTCAGCTTCTTCTCGTCGAAGACCGCCGGGTTGCCGCTGACACGCTCTATACGGAACCGCTCGGCGAGCTCGTCGGGGGAGAAGATCTCCTCGTCCGCCGCATACCCGGCGCCCAATAGCGCGAGGTAGTTGAAGAGCGCCTCCGGCAGATACCCCTCGTCCGCGAAGTCCTCGACGCTCGCCGCCCCATGACGCTTGGAGAGCTTCTTCTTGTCCGGCCCGAGGACCTGCGGGACGTGGGCGAAG
>JADDPY010000541.1 GCA_016781635.1 Rubrobacter sp. | reverse complement strand
CTGGCTCCACACCGGGGACGTAGCGCGGATGGACGATGAGGGTTACTTTTACATCGTCGACCGCAAAAAGGACATGATCATTGCCTCCGGCTACAACGTCTACCCGCGTGAGATCGAGGAGGTCCTCTTCGAGCATCCGGACGTCGCCGAGGCGGTCGCGGTAGGCATCCCGGACGAGTATCGCGGCGAGAGTGTGAAGGCCTTCGTGGTCCGCAAGCCCGGGAGCGAGGTGACGGAGGAGGAGATCCTGGCTTTCTGCAAGGAACGGCTCGCCCCGTACAAGAGCCCGAAGACCGTCGAGTTCCGCGATAATCTGCCGAAGAGCACCGTCGGCAAGCTGCTCCGGCGCGTCCTCGCCGATGAGGAGAAGGCAAAGACCGCGCAGGGCTAGACCTTATGCAGAGAGAAGGGGTGGTACGCAGGGTGGATACGCAGGAGAACGCGCGGACGGAGGCGGCGGCAAACGTCCTTGACCTCTTCCGGTTGGAAGGTAAGACGGCGATCGTGACCGGTGGCGGGAGGGGGCTGGGGCAGTACATGGCCGAGGCCCTCTCCGACGCCGGGGCCTCGGTCGTCCTCTGCTCTCGTAAGCTAGAGGCGCTGGAGGAGGTACGCCAGGAGATCGAAGGTCGGGGCGGCAAGGCACACGCCGTGGCCTGCGACGTCGCCGACCCGGACGACGTCGAGCGCGCCGTCGCCGAGACGGAGGAGCGTTTCGGGGCGGTAGACGTACTCATAAACAATTCGGGCGCGACGTGGGGGGCGCCTACGCTGGAGATGCCGCTGGAGAAGTTCGATCTCGTCGTGCGCGTCAACGTGCGGGGGACTTTCCTCATGAGCCAGGCGGTCGGAAGGCGCATGGTCGAGCGGGGCGAGGGCGGCAAGATCATCAACATCGCCTCCGTCGCGGGTCTTCTCGGCGGCCACCCGGACTACATGCAGACGATCGGCTACAACTCCTCCAAGGGCGCCGTTATCTCCATGACGCGCGACCTCGCGACGGGTTGGGCGCACCACGGCATAAACGTCAACGCCATCGCCCCGGGCTGGTTCCCGACGAAGATGTCGGGCGGCCTTATAGAGAAGTTCGAGGAGAAGATGCTGGAGGGCATCCCCCTGCACCGCTTCGGGAAGCCGGAGGATATAAAGGGCGCGGCGCTCTTTCTCGCCTCGCCCGCGTCGAACTACGTGACCGGCCAGACGCTCATCGTCGACGGCGGCCAGACGGCCTGGTAAGGAATCTTCCACAAAGGGATAGGAGCAAAAGCATGACCGACGTATACATCATCGACGGGGCCCGGACGGCCTTCGGCGCGTTCGGGGGCGGTTTGAAGGACGTCTCGTCGCACGGCCTCGGAGTCGCGGCGGCGAAGGGTGCCATGGAGCGCTCGGGCGTCGATCCTTCAAAGGTAGACAACGTGGTTATGGGGAACGTGATCCAGAGCCACGAGGGCGCCCCGTACCTTGCCCGCCACGTCGCCCTCGACTCGGGCGTCCCGATCGAGACCCCCGCTCTGACCCTGAACCGTCTCTGCGGTTCGGGGATGCAGGCGGTAGTCTCGTGCGCCCAGGCGATGAAGCTGGACGAGTCGAGAATAGCGTTGGCCGGCGGCGCCGAGAGCATGAGCCAGGCCCCCTACGTCTCGCGCAAGGCTCGTTTCGGCATCCGCATGGGCCCGGATACCCTGGTGGACACCCTGAGCGAGGCGCTCACGGACAACCGCGCCGGTTGCGGGATGGGTGTTACCGCCGAGAACCTCGCCGAGAGGTACGGCATCACGCGCGAGGACCAGGACGCCTTCGCCGCCAGAAGCCACACTCGGGCCGCCCAGGCCACCGAGAGTGGGCGGCTTGAAGACGAGATCGTGCCGGTCGAGGTCAGGACGCGAAAAGGTTCCGTCGAGGTGAAGCGAGACGAGCACATCCGCGAGGGCGCGACGCAGGAGGGCCTCTCCGGGCTAAGGCCGGTCTTCAAGAGGGAGGGCGGCACCGTGACCGCCGGCAACTCGTCGGGCATCAACGACGGTGCTGCCGCCGTGGTCGTGGCCTCCGAAGAGGCGGTGAGCGACGAGGGCCTCTCGCCGATGGGCCGCGTCCTCGGCTGGGGCATCGCGGGCGTGGACCCGAACGTCATGGGGATAGGGCCGGTGCCGGCCTCCCGTCTCGCGCTCAAGCGGGCCGGGCTCACGGTCGACGACCTCGACCTGATCGAGATAAACGAGGCCTTCGCCGCCCA
>JADDPY010000707.1 GCA_016781635.1 Rubrobacter sp. | reverse complement strand
GTAAGGCCGTCCTCGTCTTCGGTGCCCTCGCCCCGCGCCTCGTCGACCTCTTCGGGGGCCTGGTAGCCCGGTCCGTCCAGAAGGGGGGCAGCGTCACCTCCCCCATGGACAATCTTTTCGATCCCTCCTCGGCGGGACACGACATCAGGGGGAACGGGGAACGCTCCGACGAGGACCCCACCCCGCACCTGTCCCGGCGGGAGAGCCGCTAAAAGGTCATGCTACGGGAGGGCGTCCGGCAGCTTCTCCCGCCCGGCTCCTCCGGCAGAGCCCGATCCGTCGGAGAAGATGAGCGCCAGGTGCCCAACTCCCGCACCATCGAGAACAGATGACGTGCCGATTGTGGTCCCGCTTGCCCGCGAGGACGCACGGAGACGGATGCAGTCGCGCTCAAGCGTCGCGGGCTTGCAGGTTGAGGGAGAACGTCAGGAGCTTGCGGACGACGATCGTCATGGCCGTGGTCGCGGCTGCCGTCAGGGTAGGGTTCAAGACGAGGTTCAGGAGCGTCGCCCCGACGAAAAACTCCAGTCCCAAAGAGGCGTGTCCCAGTATCCGACCGGCGACCCTACCCCTGCCCCCCGCTCCCCGAGCGACGAACGCGCCTTGCACGATGCCGATAAAGATCACGCCTACGCCGGTCGTTAGCGCGAGGAGCCGTAAGAGGTACATGGCCTCGCGGTAGAGATCCACGAGTGCCCGGTCCTCCTAGGTGCGCGTAGCGTCGCGCTCGGGTCGGGGCGCGGCCTGTTGGCGCTCGCGCTCCAGTTCCTGGGATAGAAAGTAGTTCAGCACCGTCCGAATTGCCGCGATCGCCCCCAGCAAAATTACGTCGTCGATGCTCGGAGCGACAGCGGTCGAGAGGATGTCGGCCCCGAGTTGAAACTCCAGCCCCAAGGCCAGGTAACGCCCGAGGTACAGCCGGATCTCGTTGTTCGTGTACTCCCTCACCCCGACCAGCGTGAGGACGTACCGGTAGGTGGTCGCCAAGACACCGAACCCGATTACGGCCGCCCCTATGGCCTCGACCACGAGGCGCAAATACCCGACCACCGTAACGAGAAGTTCTTCCACGTGCCGTGGTTACCCACCCTTCGGTTCGCCATAAACAACGGACCCCCTACTCCAGTCGAGCAAGGAGAACGCACGTGCCCGGGAAGACCGGATCGGGAGACTGCACGGGGTAATGCAGGGGTCATCGCGCCGGGGAGGAGGCGGACCATCCACAGCCAGGAACGGCGACAGCACTTCAAGATCCTCGAGCACGGCTCTGAAGCCGTCCGTCCGAGATCAAGCGTTACGATACGGCGGCTTCACGCACCGATCGCACCGCAAACTCGAAGGCCACGATCAAGCTCCCCTGCACGAGCGTGGCAGCGTAGCGCGTTCCTCGGGGGCCGGGTGTAGCTCAGGCCCCACGCAAACCGCCGTCACCGGCGCAGCGATATTCACGCCGTTGCCGACGAGGGGGACGGTCAGGATCGAGCCCGTGCCACTGAAGATAGTGATGGCGTTGGAGGTTGTAGACAACCGTCGCCGTACACGCGGAAACAGGAAGAGAAATGAGGGCTGTAACGTGGTACGAGCCTCGTCTCTCCAGCAGAATGGACGGCACCACCAGCCTCTCTAACTTCACAAGAATCAGGGGAGTTCGACCTCTGCGGGGGAACACGTCCGAAAAACCGTGCTTTTGTCCAGTGTATAGGACCCGTATCCTTGCGAGTATAAGGTTAAGGAAGCTACCGGCAGAGGAGACCCCGCATGGCCTCATACTATCGCGCGACGCTGTTGACCTCTCGCGAGAGCAGGGCCCCAAAGAACCGGGAGTTAACGCCTACGGTAGATCTCGGGGTGCTCGGTTATTCGGGGAGCTGGGCGAGGACGGGCAGTGGTGAACTTGGACAGCAGACCGGACCGACCGTGGCGCAAGCCTCCGACAGATTGGCGGCCTGATCTTGCGGCCCATCATCTCGGTGTCCAATCTTTCCAAGAAGTATGCGTCCGGTTTCCAGGCGCTCAAGAAGATCAACCTGGACATCCGACGCGGGGAGATCTTCGCCTTGCTGGGTCCGAACGGCGCCGGAAAGACGACGTTGATCAGCATTATTTGCGGGATCGTCAATCCGACTCAGGGCGTCATTCTGGCGGACGGTCACGACATAATCTCCGAATACCGCGCAGCCAGGTCCAAGATCGGCCTCGTCCCGCAAGAGCTTACGACCGATGCCTTTGAGACAGTGTGGGCCACCGTTACCTTCAGCCGAGGGCTGTTCGGCAAACGAACCAGCCC
>JADDPY010000048.1 GCA_016781635.1 Rubrobacter sp. | reverse complement strand
AGCAAGCGGCGGGCTTGTCGATGTTGACCTTGATGCTCCCGAAACTATCCAGCTTGGCCGGGCTTGGCTTCCATCGACACAAGCGGTGTCGGGGCGACATGGAAAACGACGAAGCCATTATTGGTACATAGCACCAGGGCTTAAGACAAAGCAATATGAGGATCTCAACGGCGAAATGCTGATTGAGCTGCGTTCTACAGGTGGTCAAACAATTGCGCCACCTAGCACCCATCCCAATGGAGAGCAGTATGTCTGGGAATCAAGCGGCCAACCTTCTGCCATTGAAGGGGCTGCGCTTTCCCTTGTTGTTGCTCGTATCGCCGCTGGTGCGCTTCTCGCCCGGCACTGGCCCCACGAGGGGAGCCGGCATATTACCAGCCTTGCCCTAATCGGCATGTTGCTACGCGGTGGGTGGAGCGAGCAAGCAACGCGTGATTTTGTTAGTGATGTACTGGCCGTCGCCGGTGATGACGAATGGCGAGCGCGAGAAGCGAACATCGAAACGACGATCCGCCGGCTCAATAACGGCGACACCGCAACCGGCGCACCAAAACTAGCAGAATTACTTTCGGATGGTGAACGTGTTGTTTCCAAGGTCCGTGAATGGTTGAATTTGCAATCAGCAGCACAACCAATAACGGCTACAAATGAAGTTGATGGGCGACCGCTCTCTGCACGCATAAGTGAGGCACTGGAGGGCCTAGGCTATACCTTTCGCTATAACCAGGTGCTACGCCGCATTGAGGTCAACGGTGCCCGCCTCGAGGATGATTTAGCCGCAGAGATTCGCGTCCGCATGCGTGATCGTGGCTTCAAGCATCGCCAGGCAATTGACGATGTATGCACCGTGCTTGCTCGGCAGCATAGCTATCATCCTATTCGCGACTATTTAGACAGCCTCACATGGGATGGAACACATGCTATTGATGGGCTATCTGACTGCTTTCATTGTGATGATCCGCCTATTGTTTGGCCGGACGGGCTAGAGCGAAGCCTCTTCTATACATATCTGTATCGGTGGATGGTTGGAGCTGTGGCCAAAGTGTATGAGCAGGCCCAAAACATGATGCTTGTCCTGGCCGGACCCCAAGGTATTGGCAAATCACACTTTGCCGCTTGGTTATGCAGTCCACTCGCACCCTACTTCGTATCACAGGCTATTAACCCAGAGGATAAGGACAGTATGTTTCGGCTTACTGACCATTTCATTTGGGAAGTTGACGAACTGGATGCAACGACGCGCCGGGCAGATGTGTCAGCACTCAAAGCCTTTATTACCAGGCATACCGTAGTAGGCCGGCCGTCATACGGCCGGCATGATATTGAAGCGTCGGCCATTGCATCGCTCATTGGAACCGTCAATCCAGGCGCTGGGTTGCTCGCCGATGCAACCGGCAACCGAAGGTTCTATGTTGCAACTATTAGCAGCATTGATTGGGCATATTCCCAGCACGATGTTAACCAGCTCTGGGCGGAAGCAGTAGCGGCATATAAGGCTGGTGTACCGTGGAGCCTCCAACCATTAGAAAAAGATGCGCAAACCAAAGCCAACAAGGGACACGAGGTTCCCAGTCTGTTGGACGACTGGCTTGAAACAGACTTCTATTTTGGCATGGATGAAACAACTGGCTTGACTGCCGCCGAAATGGTTACTCATATGCGTGGCAAAGGCCATGTGCTGAGTGGCACTGATAAGCAGCAGGCCATGGCCCTAGCATCCGCACTAACAAAACGCGGAGTACAGAAAGGGCGCCTTGATGATAAGCGTGTGTATTTACGGGTTGGTAAGCTCTCATGACGGCTGTTCGTGCCAACCTGCCAACCTCTGCCAACCTCGTTCCAAAGGTTGGCAATAAAAGTAGTGCATTACAAAGCCCTATTGCCAACCTGCCAACCTTTGCCAACCTATATATAAGACTTTCCAAATTCACGACCTGCAATAGCAGCATAAAAAAATATCTATATAGGAAAGTTGGTTGGCAGGTTGGCAAGGTTGGCAGCATCAACAAACGAAGCGCACTACAGGCGCCCCTATCGCTGCCAACCTCGTATATAAGGTTGGCAGCGAACA
>JADDPY010000591.1 GCA_016781635.1 Rubrobacter sp. | reverse complement strand
TCTTTTCCATGGGCGGATTCTAGCAGGGCGCGTAGGCGGGGCTCCGCTCCGGCGTCCGCATGTACGGGATTACAGTCTTCCGTCCCGGGTAGGATATAACCGTTTCATAAACAAAATTTCTGCAGGCAAAAAAGGATGCAACGGGCGCTATGGGCAACTCTTTCAAGATCGGCCGGTTCGCGGGGATCGACGTCAAGGTCCACTGGACCTTCTTCCTGCTGTTGGCCTTTTTCGGCTACATCGGTTACACGACCGCCGCCGCGGCCGGGGTCAACGTCACCGTGGGGATCGTCGTCACCATCGCGGTCATCCTCGCGCTCTTTCTGTGCGTCGTGCTGCACGAGTTCGGACACTCTCTCGTGGCCCAACGCCTCGGCATAGACGTCACGGACATAACGCTCCTGCCCATAGGGGGCGTTGCGCGGCTGAAGACACTCCCGGAGAAGCCGGTGGACGAGATCAAGATAGCGGTCGCAGGTCCCCTCGTGAACGTGGTGCTCGCCCCGATCTTCCTGGGCCTGGCCTTCGCGTTCGGCGTGGACTTCTCGTCGCCCCCGGGGCTCGCGGCGGCGCAGCAGTCCGTCGGCGGCGCGCTCTTTTACCTGGGCATCGTCAACATATTTCTCGTCGTCTTCAACCTCATCCCGGCCTTCCCGCTGGACGGCGGCAGGGTCCTGAGGGGGCTTCTGGCGATACGCTTCGGGCCCGTGCGCGCGACGGACGTCTCCGCCGGCATCGGGCAGGTCCTCGCGGTCGTGTTCGGGATCATCGGGTTCGCTACCGGCGGCCTCGGCCTTGTCCTCATAGCCATCTTCGTGTTCTTCGGTGCCTCCGGCGAGCAGCAGATGGTGCGCCAGCGCGAGATGACGCGCGGCCTCGACGTCTCGGACGTGATGGGCTCCAAGCGCCGCACCGAGACCGTCTCCCCGTACAACAGCTTCGGGCAGGTCCTCGACGCCGTGATCCACGGCTACCAGGTGGACTTCCCCGTCGTCGACGAGGACGGCAGGGTCGTCGGGATGCTGACGCGAGGCGAGATCTTCCCGGCCGTCCACTCCCCGGACCGCTTCAAGGACGTCCGAAACGTGATGCGCACGGAGTTCCCGACGATAGCCCCGGACGCCGACCTCTTCGAGGAGGGCAACCGCCTCCTCCAGGAGAGCGGCCTCCGCGCCATCCCCGTCGTCCAGAACGACGAGCTCGTCGGCATGCTCACCGTCGACGACATAGGCCAGGCCAACCTCCTGCGCGACCTGCGCAAGCCGCAGTACTAAGAGAGGAGCCTCAATGCGCGTAGTCTCCCTACTCCCGAGCGCGACGGAACTCCTTGCCTTCGTGGGCGCCTCGGATCTTCTCGTCGGCGTCTCCCACGAGTGTGATCATCCCGCGGGTGTTGAGAAGTTCCCCAAGCTGACCCGCCCACCCATAGACCACCACTCCATGACGAGCGCCGAGATCGACGCCGCCATCGGCAAGCACCTCTCCGAGACGGGTAGCTTGTACTGGCTCGACGCGGAGCTTCTGGAAGAGTTGCAGCCAGACCTCATCCTCACCCAGGGCCTCTGCGACGTCTGCGCCGTCTCCCTGAAAGTCGTGCAGGAGTCCGTCAGCGACCTTTCCACAAAACCCCGGGTCCTCTCCATGAACCCGACGACGCTGGACGAAGTTTTGGCATGCGCGATCGAGGTCAGCGACGCCGTCGGTAGGGGCGCCCAAGCCCGAGAGAACGTCGTCGCGTTGAGGGAGAGGCTCGCCCGCGTGGAGGAGGCCGTCGCGGGGCTACCCCGGCCACGCATCGGCGCCATAGAGTGGCTCGACCCACCGTTCTCCGCCGGGCACTGGGTCCCCGAGATGGTTCGTCTCGCCGGCGGCGAGGAGATATTCGCCGAGGAGGGCGAACCCTCCGCGCGCCTCTCCTGGGAGGAAGTATTCTCCGCCGCCCCGGAGGCCCTCGTCCTTATGCCCTGCGGCTTCGACACCGCTCGCGCCCTCCAAGAAGCCCGGGCCCTGCCCGGCCTCGAAGGCTGGAGCGACGTACCAGCGGTACGCTCCGGGCGCGTGTGGGCCGTCGATGCTAACTCGTACTTCAGCCGTCCTGCCCCCCGGCTCGTGGAGGGAGTGGAGATCCTGGCTCGCCTCCTTCACCCGGAGGCTTTCCCCGATGTCCCGTCATCCGGGGGCGCGGCTCGCTTGACGGTCCCGGTCGCTCGCTAGCGGCTCAGAGCCGCTTCAGCTACCCTGCCGTACATGACGGAGATTCTGAAGGAGATAGAGAAGCTGGTCTCGCGCCTGGGCACCCACCCGGTTTGGGGCCACGCCCACTGCCTCAGGGTCTGCGCCCTGGGCGAGGACCTCGCCCGCGAGGAGGGCCTCGAGTACGACGCCGAGGCCCTCCGCCTCGCCTCCCTGTTGCACGATATCGGGTTGTACAAGGCCTATGCCATGAGGGATGGTGTGGACCATGCCCGGCGCTCCATGGCGGTCGCGGCCGGGATGCTCCGGGACGGGGATTACCCCTCGGACGCCTCCCGTGTCGTCCTCGACGCCATCGAGCACCACCCGCCCGGGGCCTCGCCAGGCCACCACGCCGAATCCGACCTCCTCAAGGACGCCGTGGCCCTCGATTACCTGGGCTCCGTGGGCCTCTCCCGCGTCTTCGCGATGGTCGGCATCGAGGATGACGTCCCCGACCTGCCCGCGGCGTTCCGCCACGCCCGGAGCCTCCGGCGCAGCCTCCCCGACCTCCTCCGGCTCGGCGCATCCCGTGAGCGCGCGCGCGAGCGCGTCCTCGAGATGGATGACTTCTTCGCGAACCTCGAAAGGGACACCCGCAACCTGAAGCTTCTGTAACCTCCGGCGATCGGCCCGGTAGGAGGCCGCGAGGGTGCTGCTTCATGGTCACGCCGCTCTCCGTCGCGGGTGTGCCGCGCTTATGGTCCTCCGCCCCTGGGTGGTCGTGTTCTCGCGGCGTCGCGTACGGGGTGAATTCCGGGCGTCTGCGGCGAGCAGTACGAAACCCCGCGCGACCGTCGCATTTGCTTGTGTGACTTACTAACGGGAGAATGGCCGGAGAAAGGTCGTGTCGGGCGCGGGTGCTTGACCGCGGAGGTAGAGGAGGAGTTATGCGGGCTGGTAGAACGCTGGTCTTGTTGGTCGCCTTGGTCGTTGCCCTTGCGGGTTGCGGCGGTGGTGAGGAGCAGGGAGAAGGGGGCGGAGGGGGCCAGGGCGGCGCCGGCCGCGAGGACGTCAACATCGCGGTGGTCACGCACGGGCAGGCCTCCGATCCGTTCTGGTCGGTGGTTCAAAACGGCGTCAACCAGGCCGCCAAGGATATGGGCGTCAAGGTCGAGTACACCGCGCCCGACACGTTCGACATGGTGGAGATGAGCCAGCTTATAGACGCTGCGGTGGCGACGGAGCCCGACGGCCTCGTGGTCTCCGTCCCGGACGCAGACGCGTTGCAGGATTCCATTCAAGGCGCGGTGGAGGCGGGCATCCCGGTCGTCTCGATGAACGCCGGGGTCGACGTCTACGAGGATCTCGGGTTGCTGACGCACGTCGGGCAGACGGAGTTCGAGGCCGGCGTCGGGGCCGGGGAGCGCATGGCCGAGGAGGGGGTCGACAACGCTTTGTGCGTAAACCAGGAGGTCGGCAACGCCTCCCTCGACCAGCGGTGCGACGGCTTCACCGAAGGACTGGGCGGCGAGGTCGAGGTGATCTCCGTGGACCTCACCGACCCGACCGGCTCGCAGTCGGCGATAGAAACCGCCCTCGGGCAGAACACCGACGTCAACGGCATGCTCACGCTCGGGCCCACGGGCGCCGACCCGGCGCTCGCCGCGCTCGACGCCTCGGGCAGGGCAGAGGACGTCAAGTTCGCCACGTTCGACCTCGCTCCGTCGGTCCTGGAGGCCATACAGAACGGCAAGATGCTGTTCGCCGTGGACCAGCAGCAGTACTTGCAGGGCTACCTGCCGGTCGTGATGCTCACGCTCTACTCGCAGTACGGTACGATCCCCGCCTCCGAGATCGAGACCGGCCCGGCCTTCGTGACCCAGGAGAACGCCGAGCGGGTCGTCCAGCTCACCGAGGACGGTATCCGCTAGCAGGACTCTCCCGGGGCCCACGAGCGGGCCCCGACCTGGACACACGGAAGGAGGTGGTAGTGATGGCAACCGCAACACGGCCCCTCGACGAACGGGTCAGAAAGACCGGCTTTTTGCGAAAGCTGCTGAATCGTCCCGAGTTGGGCGCGGTAGCGGGGGCGGCGCTCGTCTTCGCGTTCTTCGCGGTCGTCGCGGGGGACCGGGGGTTCCTTACCTCGACGGGGACGATAAGCTACCTCGAGGTTGCCGCACAGCTCGGCATCCTCGCCGTGCCCGTGGCGCTGTTGATGATCTCGGGTGAGTTCGACCTCTCGGTGGGCTCGATGGTCGGGGCGGCGGGCGTGCTTATAGCGATCCCGATCGCCGAGTTCGGCTGGCCGCTCTGGGCCGCCCTCCTGCTCGCGTTCGCGGTCGCGCTCGTCGTGGGTTTCCTTAACGGCTACGTGGTCGTCAAGACCGGGCTGCCGTCGTTTATCGTGACGCTCGCGTCGCTGTTTATTCTGCGCGGGGCGACGATAGGCTTCACGCGCCTCATCACCGGCCGCACCCAGGTCGGGGGGCTCAAGAGCGAGACCGAAGGGAGCTTTCTGACGGCGCTCTTCGCCGGAGAGATCGGGGGCGTCCCCGTCTCCATTCTGTGGTGGGTCGGGCTCGTGGCCCTGGGCACCTGGATCCTGTTGCGCACGTCGTTCGGAAACTGGATCTTCGGGACGGGCGGCAACGCGGTCGCCGCGCGCAACGTCGGCGTGCCGGTAAACCGCGTCAAGATTCTGCTGTTCATGGCGACGGCGGCCTCGGCGACCCTGCTCGCGGCCATCACCGTGCTCGACGCGGGCTCCGCGGACGTCCTCAGGGGTGAGCTCCGCGAGTTCCAGGCCATCATCGCCGCCGTCATCGGCGGGGTCCTGCTCACGGGCGGGTACGGGTCCGTGATCGGGCCGATGTTCGGGGCCCTGATCTTCGGCATGGTCAGCCAGGGCATCTTCTTTACCGGGGTGAACACCGACTGGTTCCAGGTCTTTCTCGGCGCGATGCTCCTGATCGCCGTCCTCGTAAACAACTTCATCAGGCAGAGAGCAGCGAGGTCAAGATGACTACGACTAAGATGCCAACCTCGACCCCCCTGGTCGAGGTTCAGAACATCTCGAAGTACTTCGGGCAGGTCATCGCCCTGAAGGACATCTCGATGCGCGTTGGCGCCGGGGAGGTGATGTGCCTGCTCGGCGACAACGGCGCCGGGAAATCCACCCTCATAAAGACGCTCTCCGGCGTCCACGGGCACGACGAGGGCAAGATGCTCATAGACGGCGAGGAAGTAAGGTTCAACTCGCCGCGCGAAGCCCTCGACCGCGGCATCGCCACCGTATTCCAGGACCTCGCGATGATCCCGCTGATGGGCATCTCGCGCAACTTCTTCCTCGGACGCGAGCCCACGAAGGGCTTCGGGCCTTTCAAGCGCTACGACTCCGCCCACGCCGACAGGGTCACCCGCGAGGCGCTCAAAGGCATGGGCATCGACATCCGGGACCCCTCGCAGCCCGTGGGCACCCTCTCCGGCGGCGAGCGCCAGTCCGTCGCCATCGCTCGCGCCGTCCACTTCGGCGCGAAGGTCCTGATCCTCGACGAGCCGACCTCGGCGCTCGGCGTCAAACAAGCCGCGGTGGTCCTGCGCTACATCGCCCGGACAAAGGAGCAGGGCCTGGGGGTGATCTTCATAACGCACAACGTGCATCACGCCTACCCCATAGCCGACCGGTTCACGATCCTCAAACGGGGCAGAAGCTACGGCACGTTCGAGAAATCCGACGTTACCCGCGAGGAGGTTGCCTCGATGATGGCAGGCGGCGAGGATCTGGAGAACCTCTCCTCGGAGCTTGCGGAGTTCGAGCGGACGGACCGCGAGGAGGCCAAAGATCGTCACGACGGGAAGCGGAGAACCCGGGAGACCTGACGAACCGCCTCTACCACCACGCGCCGGCTACGGGATCAGGCGGTAGTCGGCGCTACCCACCGGTCCCGACGCGGTGCACTCACGCCATCTACGGCAAGTAAGCTCCGAAGCCTGGGCTTCCCAGTTCAACCCCGATCATTCGGATCCCGGCCATGGCGTGTACGCCACGCTTGGAGAGAGGGCCGAAGCCGCCACGCTGTCCCCGGCTGCCCTTTGAGAAGGTCGTGGATCCCAAAGGCCTTCGCGACGAGGCCGACCACCAAGAAAAATAGGTCCTGCGGTAAGGCCAGAAACGCCAGAGCTGAAGGCAACCGCTCCAAGCGCACCGGGCACGGCCACCGAGCGCCGTATCGCGGCGCTCGGGAACGTTACCGTATAGCGCCTCCCGTACGGAAGACGCTATACGGTAGCTGCAAATCTATCCACTGTGGAATGCCGCCAATAACCCTTTCTCCGCCACCCGCCCTTCTCGTCGGGCCTGCGCGCGCTCTTTGGCACGCTCGCGTGAGATACTCTCCTGCCAACGCCACGCGCTCTCGCCGCAGTACGGCCCTTCGCGCAGTTCTTCGAGTTGCCGTCCGGCTTCCGTCTCCAGAACGACCTCGAGCGCCGCTTCGAACGGCTCACCGGTTTGTTCCGCTCGGGTCCTCGCCTGGCGGGTCAATACCTCGGCCACCAGGTCGTCCACCCGCATGTTGCGGTGCATGTACTTCCCCTTTCCCTACGGACGCCTGTCCTTTGATGATGCTAGTAGGGCTCGGGTCCGAACTCCTCGTCCGGTCCGGTCCCGCCCGCGTACGGCGCCGCGTGCTCCAGACCGTAGGCGTTCTCCCTTACGATCCGCCTGATGTTCTCCCCGTCAACGACAGCCATACCGTGTATCCACCTGTAATGCGCCAAGGTCTCGATGACGAGCCCATCATCACCGTTTGCCTCCAGGCGCTGGCCGCACCCGCAAAGCATAGCTCTCATGTCTATCCTCCTTTACCGTTCCCCACGAACGAGCATGAGGATTTCACCACACTTTGAGAAGCAAATTAAGTGTCAAAAGAACATACGAAAAGCGTATATCTTTCGTTTTCCCGACAACGACAGGGCCGGGTGTGCGAGGCGACAGGCAAACGATCGGGGGACGGGAAAGGGCGTACAGCGTGCGGGATATCGGACGTCACGCCGTGCGTGCCCGGGCGAAGCTGCTATTCATGCGGCGGTGAAGTTTCTCGTCCTGCCTTTCGCGGGAACACTATCCTGACTACGGGTCGCCTGTGCGGCCGAGACTAGATGGTCCCGTAAACAATCTAAAAAGGGAGGCCGGACCATGAGGAGCAGGATGGCAGCGTTGCTCGCCGCTCTCTTTGTCGCGTTATCCGCACTGGCGGGATGCGGCGGGGGAGGGGAGGAACCGGCTCAGGACCAGCAGGAGGAGGAGCAAGAGCAGCAAGAAGGGGGCGGCGAGCAGGAACAGCAGCAACAAGAAGAGGGTGAGGATCAGGAGGAGCAAGAAGGGGGCGGAGAGTATTAGGCGGCGAGGGACGCGAAAAGGCCGGAGCCTCCTGGTTTTGGCCCTTGTGGAGACGCAGGACGAACCGTGTGGGCATAGAATGTCTGCGAAGCAGGGAGACGATTCATGAGGAGACGGATATGACCAGTGCGAGCAATCGCAACGAGTTCGGGCAGGCGTTGAGGAACTTGGTGGCCAAGATCGTGCGGGAGGGCGAAACTCGCGTCGACCGGGAGCGTATCGAGCGGCTGGGGGAGCGCCACGGGGTCGACCCGGACGAGGCCCGCAGGATCTTCGTGGACCTTGAGGGAGACGTGTGGCGGGGCAAACTCGTTGGGACCGACGACCCGGCTGGCTGGGCCGCGGCCGAGCTGGACGACGTTCCCTCTGCGGGAGGCCAACCCGGGAAGGGCCGCTGACACAGGATCGCGGGCCGACCCGGCATCTGGCACCCGGCAGAGAACGGGCATTATCGGGCGGGGCTGGCCCAGCGTGAGCCGTACGAGGGATCGCGAGGCTAACCTCCGATGCAACCATCACGGGGGCGCTACCATAACGGCGTGAGGCTCGGAAGGAGGAGCGGTTGAGCAACAAGGTCGGCCCTACCTTCGTGCCTGGCGACCCGATCGCGTACATAGTTCAGTTCACCTGCAAGGCCAACGTGCGCACGGTCCTCGCCGTCTTTGTAGCCGAGGAGTTCGGGGACGAGGTCCTCCTGGAAGGCGAGGTGGAGAAGAAAGAGTGGGCGCGTGACGCTCGCCTACAAACGGCGCTGCTCAAGCAACCCGGCGAGCCCCCCGAAGACCCAAAACCCGGTACCTACCACCTTCGCCGCCTGGAGGTTCACACCCACGCGGGCCGGACGCTGGACTTCAACAATCCCCCCGAAGCAGGCTTCCGCCTGATAGAGGAACCCGCAGAACTCCCCGTACGCACGCACGTGGCGTGGGCCCTCCCCGAATGGCACCCGGACAACCCTCCAGGGCGGCGTTAGCGAGGTGCTAATACCGAAGTAGCGTACGCCGAGGACGGGTAACTTTAGAGGCCACTTTCCTGGTCGCTCACCTTCTCGGGCTCCCTTTCTGGCTCGAGGAGCAGTACGGTGCTGGTTTTTCCTCTGGCTCGATCTTCTCTCTCTGCTTCACCGAGCACCTCCCTTACCAAAATCCTTCAAGAGGACCCTTGCCCCGCTCGGCCCTCGGTTGGACTCTGCCCGTTCGAAACGGGATTCTGCGCAGAACAACGTGGGTTCTGCGCCCCGGACGGGGCCGGGCGGGTCCTGTAGACGAGCGAGCTCGAGACGTAGTCCCCATGGCGGCACGCACTAAGCTTGCGGCGGCTTCGGTCGTACTGGTGTGGCCCACTCCAACGCCTCGCGCGCTACGGGTTCTGGCACGGTGTGGGGGCCGTCGAACTCCCGGTAGCGGACCTCGTAGCCCATCCGTTCCAGGCGCGGCACGATCCTGCGGCTCGTCCTCTCGATCGGGAGTACCTCGTCGCCGGTGCCGTGCGAGACGAAGACGGGCGGTTTCCCCCTGCGCTCCGCCGGTGACGAGAACCCGGGCGAGAACGCGATGACGTGCCCGAACAGGTCCCCGTTGGTGAGCCCCAACGAGAGGGCGTAGGAGGCGCCGTCGGAGAATCCCGCTATCCCCAGGTTCCGTGCGTCTACGGCGAGGCTCTCGAACGTCTGCTCGAGCGCCCGGTCGATAAACTCGACGTCCGGCCCGTAGCCGCCGACCAGCACGTCCCA
>JADDPY010000675.1:5830-9416 GCA_016781635.1 Rubrobacter sp. | reverse complement strand
GCCGCCCTCGGCGCGTTCCTGTTTATGAACAACCTGAACGTCTCCCAGGCCTCACCGAGGGAGCAGGCCCCGGTGGCGAAGCGCAAGCACACCTGGGTGATGAGCTACCTGTACATCGGGACGTTCGGCTCGTTTATCGGCTACTCGGCGAGCTTCCCCGTCCTCATCGGCAACCAGTTCCCCGAGCATGCGGCGACCTGGATGGCCGCTCTCGGCCCGATCATCGGGTCCCTGGTGCGTCCCATCGGCGGCTGGCTCTCGGACAAGTACGGGGGGGCCAGGATCACCCTGTGGGCATTTGTCGTGATGATCTCGGCCGTACTCGGCGTCCTGTATTTCCTATCCGTGCAGTCCTTCGCCGGCTTCTTCCTCTCGTTCATGCTCCTGTTCCTCACCACCGGCGTCGGGAACGGCTCGACGTACCGCATGATCCCGTTCATCTTCCGCACCGAGCGCGAACGCGAGGTCGAAGGACAGGGAGAGGGTACCCTCGCCGAGGCGCGGCGCCGCGGCCTGAAGGAGGGCGCATTCGCCATCGGGTTTATCGGCGCGATCGCCGCCTACGGAGGCCTCATCATCCCGCAGGCCTACAAGTACTCCATCGGCGCGACAGGCGGACCGCAGACGGCCCTCGTGACCTTTGTCGCCTTCTACGTCACCTGTGTTGCCGTCACCTGGTACTTCTACTTCCGCAAGAACGCCGAGATCCGCTGCTAGAAGAACAGGGACTCCACCGCGACGTCCCGCCCCTCGACGACGGAAGGAGACCCATCCCCTACACGACCGTACTCTTGCAACCATCACCATCGTCGAGGGTGAGGGCCTGAACTCGCCCTCGCCCCTGAACCTGACCTATCCCGTTCCGCAGGGATGCACCGCCGGCGTCCAATACGTACGGGCCGGGAACGCCGCCGGGAGGATGGTCAACGTCACCCTGCTCAAGAACGGCAAAGTAATGCGCTACTTCCCCGTAGCCACCGGGAGCTCCACGCACGTCCCGATCTCCATAGTCGACGAGATTCGGCCCGGCACGGAGGTCTCCGTATCGGCCGCCGGGGAGACCTGGGGACCCTTGTCCTGGATATCGGCATCCTGAAGGTGATGGTCTCCGGGTAGGAGGGCAGCGGGGCTAGGCGCCTTCGACCGCGGTCCGGGTTCTTTCGGCCGCGTCGCGGGCCACCTCGACCACGGAATCTGTCTCGCGCCAGACTTCTAGTTGTCGGTCCGCTTCGGTGGGCTGATCCAGGAGATGGGCGGCGCCGGAGAGGTCGCGGTCCGTGCTCGCCTCGAGCAGGCGCATCCAGGATTCCAGGACCTTGCGGGTAGGGGCACTCTCGTGGGAGGCGTGGTCGATGAAGGCGCCTTCCAGGCCGTGGCGCTGGGCGCTCCACTTGTTCTCCTCGATCTCGCGCGCCGGCAGGATGGCCCGGAGCTCGCCGGCCTCGTACTCCGCCGAGACGGCGTCGCAGAGGGCGGCCGTGAGGGAGACGAGGGCGGCGGTGCGCCGGGGGTCGGCCTGGGCGTCGGAGGCGCGCATCTCGACCGTGCCCAACGCGGGCTGGGGACGGACGTCCCACCAGATCTCCGCGAGCTTGTCTATCGCGCCGGAGCGGTGGACGTAGTCCACGTAGTTCGTGTACTCGCCCCACGAGCCCATCGGTTCCGGGAGGCCGCCGCGGTGCATGGATCGGGAGAAGATCAGGACGCGCGAGGACTTCATGTCCGTGTTCTCGCCCTGCCAGAACGGCGAGTTGACCGAGAGCGCCAACAGGTGCGGCACATACTCCCGCAGACGGTTGAACATGTAGATGGCCTTCTCCGGGCCCTTCACGGCATAGTGGACGTGCAGGGCGAAGGTGTTGTTCCGTCGGATCAACCACCCGAGCCTCTCCTTGAGGCGCTGGTAGTGGGGCTTGTCGATAATCTCCTGCTCCCGCCAGTCGCCCACGGGGTGCGTCCCGCTCACCCCGAGCACCCGCCCAAGCTCCTCCGCCTGGGAGAGGAGATACCGCCGCCTCTGGACGAGGTCCGAGAAGACCCCCGCGGCGTCCGCATGGACGCCGGTATTCGCCTCGATCTCGCAGTCGATCAGCTCGCCGGAGAGATGCCCCTCGGGCGCACTGGCGAGGATCTTCTGCGCCCCGCTAGCGAGCTTCATCGTCCCCGGGTCGGCGAGCCACAGCTCTTCCTCCGCCCCCAGGGTGCCCTCGGGGGCGCCGCTCTCGTAGGCGTCGTCCGGGATCAAGGTCGTCTTCTCGGCGCCTGTCGTCAAGGTTCTCCTTCCGGGAATGTCATCTTGTCCGCCGCGCCCTGTGGCGGCTCCTCGGAGCACTTCTAGTACCCCACCGGGGGCTGATTCTACCCGTTCGCGCCCCGGGACAACTTGTGCGTTTTCTCGCCTGCGCTCCGCTACGACGGACGGGAGGCCGGGTAGAATTTACCTGCAAAGATTTGGCCGTCCAAAGAAGGAGACTCGCATGGCTGCGGAGGTAGGCGAGAAGGCACCGGGGTTCGAGTTGCCCAGCGACGATTGGGACAACAAGGTATCGCTGGAGGAGGCGAGGCAGGAAGGGCCGGTCGTCCTCTTCTTTTACCCCGGCGACTGGTCGAGCGTCTGCAGCGACCAGATGAGCCGGGTGCAGGAGGAGATCGGGCGTTTCGACGAGATGGGCGCGAAAGTCATGGGCGTGAGCGTCGACTCGCCCTGGTCCCACAAGGCGTTCGCGAAGGACAGGGGAATAGGTTTCCCGCTGCTCTCGGACTTCGGGCGCGAGGTGACCGAGGAGTACGGAGTAAAGCACGAGGCGGGCTTCCCCAAACGGGCGTACTTCGTCATCGACAAGGAGGGCGTCGTCCGGGCGAAGAAGGTCGAGGATAGCCCCCGGGACCAGCCCGAGGTCGAGGACGTCCTCGACGACGTCGAGAAGGCCCTCTAGTCGGGCACGGGTCGGCTTGACGGAGAAAAAAGCGTTGCCGCAGGGCCTGCCCGCCAACGAAATCGCCACCGCCGCTTCGAGCGCTCTTATTTTGGGTTACAGCGCCCCCATGCCGGGGACGGACTCACGCTACTGGGACGGCGGCGTCGCCCACGAGACGCGCCTGCTCGGCGTCCCGACCCTCTCTGCGACCCTCGCGGGGGCGGACGACCGCTCGGTGGGCGAGACCGTCCTCGAGGCCGTCCTTGGCTCGCGGACGGTCTCGGGATACGCGGACCTACGGGCAGCGGGTCATCTCGCGCCGCTTGCGCGCGCGGCGCTCCTCGGGGAGAGGCTCGGAAAGGTCCTGGCCGGGCTCTCTTACGCCGACGTCCGGTATTTCGCTAGGGCCCTGGAGGAGGCGGGCCCCGAGCATCTCGGAGGGACGCTCCACGGGGCTCTCGGCGTAGCACTGGGCTCCGGGCGGGACGCGACGCTGCGCGACGCCATGCGCTTCGCCGCCGCGGCCAGCCCGCCGGATGCGATGGCCGCAGAGTACGCGCGGAGCTTCGAGGTCACGCGAACGCTCGCGCGCCCGGCGCTCGAAACCGCGCTCGCGCGGGTGGAGGCGGCGCGGCCCGCGCTCGTGCAGGCCTACCTCGAGGTGCTCG
>JADDPY010000675.1:0-5810 GCA_016781635.1 Rubrobacter sp. | reverse complement strand
GTAGAGCGTCGGGCCGGACGCAAGGAGGCCGAGGACGTCTCCCGCATGGCCGGCGGCGTCGTGAAAACCGGGGGCGCCGGCTCGCGGCGCGGCCTCCAGGCCATCGCGAACCTCGACGGCATACTCAAGCAGGACGCGAGACTCAAACCCTCTGCGACCGAGGCCAAGATCGTCGCCGCCGCCTTCCTGTGCGGTCTCGACCGTGGACCCGCCTACCTCAACGTCCGGGTCCGCCCCGCGTCGCAGAGGTAGACGGGATGGAGGTGCATACGGCCTGCGGCTGCCGGACCCGGTATTTCGGGTGAGGGCGTTCGCGCCCGTCCGGAGGCTTTGCGGATAAACTCTGTGGGCAGTTTTGTACGCGAGTTGCGGAGGCGCGAGAGTACATGAAAGCACTTATCATCGTCGGACACGGTTCGCACCTGAACGAGGATTCCAGCTTGCCGGTCTACGAGCACGCCGCGCTCGTCCGGGACCGCTACGCCGGTGAGTTCGACGAGGTGGTGGAGTGCTTCTGGAAGGAAGAGCCTTCCATGCGCCACGTCCTCGACATGGTCGAGGCAGAGGAAGTGTGTGTGGTGCCGGCCTTCATCTCGGAGGGGTACTTCACGCAGCAGGTGATCCCGCGGGAGCTCGGCCTCGACGGCCCTGTGACGCACCGGGACGGCAGGACCATCCGCTACGCCGGGCCTTTAGGGACGTTCGAGGGCATGCCGGACGTGATCCTGGAGCGGGTGGACGACCTGCTGAAGGGCAAGGAGATGCGGCCCGGCCGCACGGCGCTCGTCCTGCTCGGGCACGGCACCGACCTGAACAAGAACTCCGGCGGGGTCGTCTACCTTAACGCCGAGAGGATAAGGGAGCGCGGCGTCTACGACCTCGTCGAGGTCGGTTTCCTGGACCAGGACCCGCCTATAGCGGAGGTCGTGGAGGGCGTGGAGGCCGAGAACGTCGTCCTGATCCCGGTCTTTATAGCGGAAGGTTGGCACACCAGAGAAACCATCCCGGAAGACCTCAGGCTTACCGGCGAGGTGACCGAGCGGGCGGACAAGACCATTTTCTACGGCGCGCCGGTCGGAACCCACCCTTCGGTTGCGGACCTTATAATCTCCCGCGCCCGAGAGACGAAGGAGCGGGAGGCCCAGCTTGCGCGCGACGTCTCCTGAGCGTCCCGGCGGGGAGTCACCCCGCCGGAGCACCGCGGCCGAAGCCCGCGCGGCGTTTGCGCACTGGGTAAACGAGGTCCCCGAAGGTCTTCCCTTCGGCCAGATCGTGGTCCGTGCGCTGCCGGGGAACGGAGGGTACGAGTTAAGGCACGTGGCCGATGTCGGGATTCCCGATGGGGACCTCGTGGCCCATAACGAGCCGCGAGCGGCGCGCGAGATCGCCAAGCTCACCGAGGAGGGCGAGTATCGGCCCCTCAAGAGCTCCCCCAACCTAAAGCGGGGTTGGGTGCTGCGGGTGAAGGACGATCGGGCTCTCTACGTCGCCATGAACTACCTGTACCCCTCGGGTGTAGCCCACTGGCATCTGTACCGTAACGGCGAGCTCGAAATCACAAACTACCGTGAGAACGCCGCCCGCCAATCCGGAATCTACAAGCGCGTCCAACGCCTCTCGGACGAGGGGGTGCAGAACACGGCAAAAGCCTGCTGCGAGGATGCGGTGTGCCTCAAGAAGACCTTGTGGGACGTCGACGAGAACACACCGTTGGCGGCGGATCGCGGGGAGGGGGAGATACCGTGCCCCGAGCCGTGCAGCATCTTCGTCTCCCTGGCCCGGCGCGTCAGGCTCTTCGAGCGCGAGAACAAGCGAGACCTCGACGCGATCGGCCTCTCCCCGAGCGAGAAGGAGGACCTCTCCGCCCTCGTGGAGGCTGCGGCGACCGGCAGCGTGAAGTTCGCCCGCGAGGCCGAGTTCGAGGAACCCTTGAACGAGCGCCGGATGCGCTACCGCAAGCTCACCCTTGTCCCCAAGCTGCGGCCCGTCGAGGACACCGCCCCGGAGGAGGGCTAGGGTGCCCCGTTTGGACGTCGCGAACGACGCCCACCTCATCCAACTCGTCCGGGGTGCTTTGGGCCGAGACCCGAACGTACGCGGGCTGCCTCGCCCGAACGTCAGCTCGTGCGGCCTCATTATCACCCTGCACGGAAGCGTGCCCGGGATCGAGGAGAGCCGGGCCTTCGAGGAGGCCGTCGGAAGGGTGCCGGGGGTACAGGGTGTGGAGAACAAGCTCGTCCATGTCGGCGGGTTTTTTAAATGGCTTAGACGCGACGGCTTCTGTTTTCGGGGCCGGAATTGCGGGTATCACGCAAGCATTTGCAGGAGAGATCTGGAGGTGCATTATGGCCAAGACGACGAAAACAGCGGGAACGCTGTTCGGAACCAGGACCGGCAGGAAGGCGACCGTAACCGCTGCGAGGGCGGCGAGCAAGGCAGCCACGAAGGGCGGTAAGGCGCAGGCCAAGCTCGCGAAAAGGGCGTTGAGCTCTTCTGAGCCGAGCGGTTGGCGCTTTCTCAAGTACGGGATCTTCGCCCTCGGAGGCTTCGCGATCGGGGCCCTCGTGGCCCGATCGAGCGGTGGGAGCGAAGATGTTTCCTCTAACGACGGCGCCGGCAGCTCCGCCGGTCAGCAGGGGACGGTCCCTGAGAGCGGCGTGGCCGAGGCGCCGCTTCAGAAACCCGAGGACCCCAACAGCGTCGGAGCCGAGCGCAGCTACTCCAACCCATCGAGCGGGCCGCTAATCGGGCGAAGCCACAACCCCGAGGCGGGCGATGTGCCCGTCCAGCATGAGGAGCTCGAGAACCGCATCCGGACCAGGATCGGCGAAGACCCGCGCACCCTCGGTATGCAGCACCTCAACGTCGAGGTAAACGACGACGTGGTCGATATAAGGGGCGTAGCCCCCTCTCAGAACGCCAAGGAGGCGGTCAGCGAGATCGCTGCTGATACCCCCGGGGTTCGGGAGGTCCGCAACCTGATGACGGTCCCCTCTTAAACGCGACTCAGTAGGAACGAGAGAAGGCCGGTCGGTTTTGAAGCCGACCGGCCTTCTCTTTGCGTGTCAGAACCGGCCAGCCCCGGGGTACGCCGCTTAGCTCCTGATCATTCCAAGCAGCCCGTCGCGCTCGTGCTCCAGCGTCTCGCGGTCTTTCGCTTCGACGTTGAGGCGCAGGAGGGGTTCGGTGTTCGAGGGCCTGAGGTTGAACCACCAGTCGCCGAGGTCCACGGTCAGACCGTCGAGGTGGTCCACCTCGGCGCCTTCCCGGCTGCCGTAGCTTTCTTCGACCTTCTTCAGGATCGCCTCCTGGTCCTCGACCTCCGAGTTGATCTCGCCGGAGCGGACGTACGTGTCGATGGGGGAGATAAGCTCGGAGAGCGGCCCGTCCTGACGCGCGACGAGCTCGGCGGCGGTCAGCATCGCGATGATGCCCGAGTCGGCGAAGTAGTTATCCCTGAAGTAGAAGTGCCCGGAGTGCTCGCCGCCGAAGGCCGCGTCGTTTGAGCGCATCTGCGGTTTGATGATGGAGTGGCCGGCCTTGGTGCGGATAGGCCGGCCACCCTCGCGGTGCACGAGCTCGGGGAGGGCTTTGGAGCATACCGCGCTGTAGACGATCGCCGCCCCCGGCTCCTTCTCCAGGACGTTCTTGGCGACGAGGGTCGCGAGGATGTCGCCTCCGATGGTGCGCCCCTTTTCGTCCACGAGAAAGACCCTGTCGGCGTCGCCGTCGAAGGCGGCTCCGAAGTCCGCGCCCTCCTCGATGACGCGCTTTTGGAGCTCCTCCATGTTCTCGGGCTCTATGGGGTTCGGGGGGTGATTCGGGAAGGAACCGTCGAGCTCGAAGTACATCGGAACGTACTCGAAGGGCAGACCCTCGAAGATCGGCGGGAGCATCTTCCCGGCCATCCCGTTGCCGGCGTCCACTACGATCTTGAGGGGCCGCAAGCCGTCCGTGTTTATGAAGCGGCGACAGTGCTCGGCGTAATCGTCCGCGATGTCGCCCTCTTCGACGGAGCCCGCGTACTCGGCCGGGCCAGGCAGCTTGTCCCCGATTATGAGGTCCCGGATCTGCTTTATCCCCTCGTCGCCGGAGAGGGCTATCGCCTTCTCCCGGCAGAGCTTCAGCCCGTTGTAATTTTTCGGGTTGTGGGAGGCCGTGATCATGGCGCCTCCATGCTCCTCCAGGTGCCCGACGGCGAAGTACAGGGCGTCCGTGGAGACGAGCCCGAGGTCGAGCACGTCTGCTCCGGCCTCGGTGACGCCCCGGATAAAAGCATCCCTGAGAGCATCGCCCGAGAGGCGCATGTCGCGGCCCACCACGACGCGCGAGCCGCCGAGCCCGAGGTGGTAGACGTAGGCCCGCCCGATGTCCCGCGCGACGTCCTCGTTCAGGGCGTCGGGGTACACGCCCCGGATGTCGTAGGCCTTGAAGATTGACTCGTCGATCACTACGTTTCCCTTCTACCTCCGGGCAGCACGGACCCGCTTTCCGGGGCTCCAGCGCCCCGCACCTCCGGTACAATAGCGGACTATGATGGCCTGTGCAGAACCCCCGAACACCCCTTGATGAGGGGCAGCCTGTTACGCACCGCCGCCATTTTCTACGGTGTCCTCGTCCTTGTCGCCGGTGCTATCGGCGCGCTCTCCGGCCGCAATGTCTTCGTCCCGGGTGGAGCGATCGCCTCCAGCTTTACCCTGGGCGTGGCGAGCGCTTGCGGAAACGTGGCCCTGGGCCTGCTTGTCCACGGGTTACTCCCCGTATTTCGCAAGCTCTCCGAAGAGCTTGCGCCGCTCGTGGTCGATGGGGCACGCGGGCGCGACCTGGTCCTTCTCGCGGTGTTCTCCGGGGTGGGTGAGGAAGCCCTCTTCAGGGGCGCGCTGCAGCCGGAGATCGGGATCGTAGCGTCCTCGCTCCTCTTCGGGGCCCTGCACCTGGGGCCCGACAAGCGCTACCTCCTGTGGACGCTGTGGGCGGTGGGGGCTGGATTTCTCTTTGGCGGGCTGTACGGGTGGACGGGCGGTATTCTGGCCCCAGTGGTCGCCCACGCCCTACATAACGCCGCCACGCTACTTCTATGGAGGCGCTACCGGTTAGGCGGACGGGTCGCATCGGGGGAAGTTGCGTGACGGTGCTCCCGAACACGAAGAGCAGGGGGGCGGGGCGCCGGTGGCCGCTTTACGTGATCGTGGCGGTCGCGCTCGTGGCCCTCGGGCTCGTCGTAGAATCGTTTCTGAGGGCGGAAAATTTCACGCCGGGGGAGGAGATCGTCTCGCCCAACATCCGTGACGTCTCCGTCAGCGCCGAGAATAGTCTTTATCCGCCGCCGGACGTCAACTACTTCTTGGAGAGGCCCGAGAAGGTCTTCGTGTACCTGAGCGTCGAGGACCTGCCGACCGGGGAGGACATGCGGGCGCAGGTTCGGAGGTCGGGGAGCGGCTCGGCCTTCTCGCTATTCTTTGGGGAGAACGACAAGATAGAGGCCTTCGACGAGCAAGAAGACCAGTTGAGCTCGGGGGGCGAAGCCGACGGGGCCTCCGGGGTCGTCAAGTTCGCCCTCAAGACCCGGTCGGGCAAACCCGTGCCCCCCGGCAACTACACGGTAGAAATTTCGAGCGCCCTCGGCGGCGAGACCGGGCCCCCCGCTGTTCGCAAATCATTCTCCGTCGAACGCTAGATCCCAGGCGCCGGGGCTAGTGGACGTATTTTTTTCGGATACAATGGGTTGCGTTCCGGAGGTGGTGCGTAGGGTGCCGGACTCAAAGGAAGGATGCGTATTAAAAGTACGATTTTGAGCTTGTTGAGCCTTG
>JADDPY010000614.1 GCA_016781635.1 Rubrobacter sp. | reverse complement strand
TAGGTTCCCGCCTCCTCGAACGTGAACGAGAACTCCTCGCCCGGGGCCAGCGCGCCGGAGTCCCAGACCCCATCATCCGATGTGCTCGTGTGCGGCACGTCGTCGGTGTTCCTCCACGTCACCGTGTCGCCCACGTTTATGGTGACGGTTGCGGGCTCGAAGACGTTGCCATCGGCCGCCTCCACTATCACGGTCTCACCCTGGGCGGTGCTGCCGGCCCCGGCCGGTGAACTGATGGTCAGGCCGCCTATCAGCAGCAGCAGCGCGGCAAGTAATCGGGTCAGGCGGTATGCGTACATTCTCAGGTCTCCTACTGTGTAGTTCTTCGGTAAAGGGTGTGTTGGCGGTCCCGGGGGCGAACCGGAGGGGCTTGAAGGCTCGTCGGGGGGCGAGCAAGCCTGCAACCTCCTCCTTCGCTGTGCTAGATGCCGCGGCTGCGGGTCACGAGGAACGTGCCCGCCGCCAGAACTGCGCCCACCAGGGCGAGAGCGGCTACTGGAGTGCTGTTGCGGGAGTCGGCCATGCCGCCGGCACCAGTCTCAGGCATGTCCTCGGGCGTCTCCTCGGACTGCTGCTCGTCCTCGTGCGCCGCTTCGACCTCGCCAGTGGCGACGACGTTCTGGATGTTCTCCTCGGACTCGTGGACGGCGACGATGAAGTCCTCCGACACGATCTCGTCGAGGGAAGCATCGACCGTGCTCTCGCTCGCGCCGTTCACCACGTTCTCGAGCGGGTACTTCGGCTTCGGGTCGTACTCGTCACGCGTGCCCGTGTGCAGGTGCGCGGGCATGGCCACGTCCTGCTCGAAGCCCTCGAGCTCGATCACGACGTGGGTGGTGCCGTCGCCCATATCCTTGAGGTGGGCAGTGCCGGTAACTCCGGAGCCACCCACCGCCTCCAGATGGGCGTGGGCTGCCTTACGCCCGCCGTCCCCCGTGTCGCTCCCATGGTCGTCGGCGTAGGCGACGTTGGACACGGCCAGCGCCAGCGCCATGACCACTAATAGATAGAACTTTCTCAAAACCCTGTCTCCTTTGCTGTGCGTGTTGCGCGCGTTTCGCTTTGTACCTGTACCTGTACCTCGTCGGGACCGCCCCCCGGTCCCGTAAGTACACACCGTTTGTGGGGCTATACCCTGGCAGTGCCGACGGCCCGCCGCTCCTCGAGCAGCTCCTCGCGCTTGCCCCGTATAGCCTCGTCGAGCTGCCGGAACGAGTCGGTGAAGACCTCGATCCCGTCCGTCAGCAATGTGTCGGTTACCTCTCTCAGGTCGATGCCGTGCGCGCTCAGCTGCTCGACCCTCCGGTACGCCTCCTCGACGTTCCTGTCTATCGTGCGCTCCACCCGGCCGTGGTCCTGGAAAGCCGCGATCGTGGCCGGGGGAAGGGTATTGACCGTGTCCGGCCCGATCAGTTGCTCCGCGTACAGCACGTCGGAGTACGCGGGGTTCTTCGTGCCCGTCGATGCCCACAGGGGCCGCTGCACCTTCGCGCCCTGCCCTTGCAGAGCCGTGAAGCGCGCGCTGCCGAACTTCTCAAGGAAGCGCTGGCAGGCCACCTTTGCGTTCGCGATAGCGGCCGTTCCCAGCAAGTCCTCCAGGTCCTCTCGCCGCTCCCCGTCGGGCTCGCTCTCGATGAGCTTGCCCAGTCGTTTGTCGACTTCAGTGTCCACACGGCTGACGAAGAAGGAGGCGACGGAGGCGAGGCGATCTAGGGGTTCGCCCCTCTGTGCGCGCTCCTCCAGTGCCTCGATGTAGGCGTCCATGACGCGCTCGTGGTACTCGATCGCGAAGATCAGCGTGACGTTGACGTTGATGCCCTCACCCAGTAAGTGGCGAATGGCGGGTATCCCAGCATCCGTCGCCGGCACCTTGATGAACACGTTCGGGCGGTCTATCGCACGCCAGAACCTGCGGGCCTCCTCGATCGTGGCGCGGGTATCGTGGGCGAGCTTAGGCGACACTTCTATAGAAGCGTAGCCGTCGCCCCCATTCGTCTCATCGTAGAGGCGGCGCAGCACGTCCGCGGCGTCGCGGATGTCCTCCACGATCAACCGCTCGTAGATCTCGGAGGAGGAAGCGCCCTGGCTCGCCAGCTCGCGCACCGAGTCGTCATAGTCGGCGGAGCCGGAGACGGCCTTCTGGAAGATCGTGGGGTTCGCCGTCAGGCCGCGTACACCCTCATCGATGAGTTTGCGGAGCACGCCCGACCGGATCGAGCCCCGGGTGATGTTGTCCACCCAGGGGCTCTGCCCCT
>JADDPY010000659.1 GCA_016781635.1 Rubrobacter sp. | reverse complement strand
TGGCTGGTGCACGAGCGCGGCATCGAGCCGCACATCCCGGTGTTCGACAAGTCGGCGCGGTGCGACGGTACATTCGAGCGCAGCGACTTCACTTACGACATGCCTCGCGATGTCTATGTCTGCCCCGGCGGTGAGGAACTGCGCCGCTATTGGCAGGAGGGCCGCGCCGTCAAGGCGAAGGAGCCGGTCGACGGCCTTTACAAATACCGCGCCCGCAAGGCGGCGTGCGACTCCTGCGGCCTACGCTCACGCTGCTGCCCGAACGAGCCGCAGCGCAAGATCCTCCGCTCCATCCATGAAGGCGCACGCGACCTCGCCCGCGATCTCGCCACCACCGACGCCTACCTCACCTCGCGCCGCGAACGAAAGAAGGTCGAGATGCTGTTCGCGCACCTCAAGCGCATCCTGAAGCTCGATCGGCTGCGTCTCAGAGGTCCAAACGGTGCAAAGGACGAGTTCCTCCTAGCCGCCACCGCCCAAAACCTTCGCAAGATGGCCAAGATCATCCCGATGCAGCGACCGGCACTCGCCTGAAGGCGAGCAACCCCGCTGGCCGCCAACTCAGCGGCAATATCCGCTTCTTCAGAAGCAGGCTTTTTCAACACAATCGACCCATTGCGGACATTCGCCGTAACTGATCAACCTGTGATCAGGAGAAAGACCTGTAACGCTCCGAGCAGGAAGAGCACCGCACCGAGAAGCTTCCATGTGGTATCGCTCTTTGCAGGGCGATAAGCCTCCAGCGAGCGCCGCTCTTCGAAGAAGCGCTCCTCGGCTCCTGCATCCAACTCAGCAAGTCGTGCAGCATGTCGGCGCTCCGCGGCTCGGCGATGATTGCGGGGAAACCACATCAGGGCGGCGCCCACCGCGATCGCAAGCCCCGGCTGAATTAGATCAACAGCGAGGAATGGGTTCATTTCGCCACGATAATCGCAGTCGGCATGGCTGTGCTGGCGCCATCATCCTGGCTCTCGGGTCCAGGCAATCCTCATCGGCGCAACGACCGCTCGCGGCGTATCTCGCGTCAGTTGATGCGCAGACGCGTCCCGTATCTGGAGGCCGGCCGGTTGACGATCGCCGGAGGTTGATCAGGGCGCTCGGCTGTCTCTCGATACTGCTCGACAAGAGCTTTCGAGGCTTGCCTCCTTACAGCCGGGCAACGTGCACCAGAGGATCATGACAGGAACCTCTGCTATGCTCCGCGGTTCGCAAATGCTGTATCATGGCACGCCGCTGCACATCGTCCCGCAACCCCGACTTGGAGGCGCACGTCACAGCGCGGCGTCCGATGGTTTATGAGGAAGGTCCTTGCGACGTGGAGGATCGCCCGGCGCACGTCCGTGCAGCCTCCGGACTCAGTGCTTTCAACGAGTACATCGCCGTCATTCAAGACGATGCGAACTGGCTCGCCTTGATCGATGTCAACGAGCGGATCACCGCTGTCCCGCTTCCGCCGGGACCAAGCGGAGCACGGCTGTTCAGCAAGAGCCGCGGGAACAAGAAGGAGAAATTCGACCTGGAGGCATGCATAGCCATCCCGGGTACCGGCGGTCACGAGTTGGTGGGCTTCTCCTCCGGCTCACGTAAGGGTCGAGAATGGATCCTGAGGGTGAGGGGGGCCAGCCCGTCAACCGGGTCATCGTCCCGCGCCAAGCGGCCGGCGGAGCAGATCGCGTCAGCCTTTGAGGCAGAGTTTCTCGAGGCCTTGCCTTTCTACGAGGCGATGAGATCCAATGTTGAGTTCTCTGGAGCAGGGCTCAACATCGAAGGCGCGGTTGCTCTCGGCGACGATCGGATCCTTCTCTTCCAGCGAGGCAACGCCAAGCCTCATGACGGCTTGGAGCCGGTGGATGCTACGGCGGAACTCTCATGGGCGGCTCTTTGCGCGCACTTGGCGGCTCCCCATGAGGTCCAACCTCCAGCTCTAGCCAAAATAACCACTTACGAGTTGGGCACGCTGGACGGAGTACGCCTGACATTTTCGGACGCGGAGTATCTCGGTCGTGGCCGCATCCTCTTCTCCGCTTCCGCGGAAGAGGAGAGCACAGGTCGCATCGCCGGGTCCATCCTGGGGGTGATAGAAGCGGATGGCTCCGCCCACTGGACCGAGCTTGTGGATGAGGAAAGCCGGGCTTTTCGGGGAAAGATCGAGGGGCTCTCCCGAGATCTCCGGGATCCTCG
>JADDPY010000282.1 GCA_016781635.1 Rubrobacter sp. | reverse complement strand
GCTCGACCGCCGGGGCGAAGCCGCCCTGGTCCGAGAAGTCGAAGTTCGTCGCTACGGGCAGGCGTTTGCGGCCGGGGGCGATGCGCAGCCCTTCGTCCATCTTCGGGGGATCGACGATCACGCCGGGGTTCAGCATCCCTTTCGGGTCCCAGGCCCTCTTGACCTCTCCGAACGCCCGCACGAGCTCCGGCCCGTACATCTTCGTGAGAAACTCCGAGCGCGAGAGCCCGTCGCCGTGCTCCCCCGAGACCGAGCCGCCGCACTCCGCCACGAGGTCCGAGACCTCCTCGGCGATGCGCCTCATGCGAGCCACGCCTTCGGGGTCTCCCGTGTCCAGAGCGGGGCGGACGTGGAGGGTGCCCACGCTCGCGTGGCCGTAGAAGCAGGCCCACGTCCCGGCCCTCTTCACGATCTCCTCGAACCGGACGACAAACTCCTCCAGGCGATCCGGCGGCACCGTCGCGTCTTCGACGAACGCGACGGGCTTCTCCTTCTCGGCCGTCCCGAGGAGGAGCGGCAGCGTGGACTTCCTCAGCTTGACCGTCTGGGCCTGGGCCTCCTTCGAGCGGAGCGGCACCGCGACGGACGCCCCGACCTCGCCGGCGATCTCGTCCAGCATCTCGAAGCGCTCGTCGATCTCACCCTGCGTCCCGCTCCACTCCACGAGCAGCAGTGCCTTCGGGTCTCCCTCGACGAAGCGGGTGGAACCCATATAGGCGTTGGAACCTCGGGCGCGCTTGATCGCCACATCATCCAAAAGCTCCACGGCCGAAGGGTCCATCTTCAGAAACTCGACCGTCGCCCGCGCCGAGGCGGCGAGGGAATCAAACTGGAAAGAGGCGAGGGCGCGCGCCGGAGGTAGCTGTTGCAGCCGGAAGTCCGCGCGCGTCATCACGGCGAGGGTGCCCTCGGAGCCGCAGACGAGGCGGGTGAGATCCACGGTGTCGGGGTCGAGCAGAGCGTCGAGGCCGTAACCGGAGACGCGCCGGATCAGCTTCGGGTAGCGGCGCCTTATCTCCTCGCCGTACTTCTCCCCGACCTCCAGGGCGTTCTTGAGAAGGCGCGCCATCGCGTCCGTCCCTCGGGCGCGCCTCTCGGCCTCGGCTCTCGGCATCGGCCTGAGGTCCACGATCTCGCCGCTCGCGAGGACGCAGCGCAGGGAGAGGATCTGGTCGGCCGTCGTGCCGAAGACCAGAGAGCGCATCCCGGCCGAGTTGTTCCCGACCATGCCGCCCAGAGTGGCGACATCGGAGGTGGATGTGTCGGCTCCGAAGACGAGGCCGTGCGGCTCGACACGAGCGTTGAGCTCGCCCTGGATCACACCAGGCTCGACCGAGCACCACTGCTCATCCAGGTCGATCTCTAGAATGTCTTGCATCTCCGAGACATCTAGCGCTATCCCGGGCGCCGTCGCCTGCCCGGCGAGGCTCGTCCCCGTACCGCGTGGCGTGATGGACAGGCCGACCTCGCGCGCCGCGTCGAGCACCGCCTTCACGTCGCCCTCGCTCCTCGCGACGGCCACAGCAACAGGGTCGCGCTTGTAAATGGAGGCATCCGTGGACCACAGGGCGCGGGAGACCACATCGGTCCTCAAGGACCCGTCCAGCTTGCCGTCGAGTGTTTTACGTAGCCTTTCGACGCGGGCGTCCCCGGCGTCTTCCCTGATCTCTCTCTTCAACATTCCCCGAGTATATTACCGACGAAGCCCGGACGGGTATAAGGGAGTTCTGTTAATGCTTCAGCCGCGGCAGAACGTGTATAAGCGGCTCGCATGCCCTCGGGCGCCAGGTACCCAAGGTTTGACACTCCGGAAGTAGAGCACCCTCAGCGCCGTTAGAGAGCTCTTCGATGTCGAGCCACAGGTGGCCCTTACTTTCACCGGCTAGGCGACGGTTTCGAGGATGGAGCGATGTCTCTCCTCGGCTAACGTCTCCCCGAAGGCGCTCCGCCATCTCCCGGGGAAGTCCGGGTCCATCGCGGCGACGCTCCTGCCGTCGATGCCCTCCGAGGCGAGCAGGCCGTCGGGGCCGTATACGCCGCCTGGATGACCGAAGCGTGCCCCGGGATAGTCACCTAGCTGGTTGGCGCTCGCGAGGTAGATACCGTTGTCGAGAGCGCGTGCGGCGCAGGCGAGATCGTACTGCGGCCCGAAGGGGTCCCGCCACCCGGCCGGCGCCAGGACGAGCCCCGCGCCCAGAGACGCCGCCTCCCTGACGAACTCGGGGAACCCGAGGTCCCAGCAGATTGCGAGCGCGAT
>JADDPY010000425.1 GCA_016781635.1 Rubrobacter sp. | reverse complement strand
CTAGAGTGTCCTCCGGGCGCAAGGATTCTCTTATACGTTCGCCCACAGCCACGAGCAGATGATCCCCGATCTCGTGGCCCAGGGAGTCGTTTACGACCTTGAAGTTGTCCAGATCCATGAACAGCACCGCAACCTTCTTGCGCCCCGTTCGTCTGCTGGTGCGCCTGAGAGCCTGCTCTAAACAGTCCACGAACAGCTGGCGGTTGGGCAGGTCGGTCAGATCGTCGTGGAAAGCCTGGTGCTCCAGTTGCTCCTCGAAAGCCTTGCGTTCGTTGATATCACGGTAATTGACGACGATGCCGCCGATACTGGGATGGTCGATCAGGTTCTTTCCGACCACCTCGACGTAACACCAGGAACCATCGGCGTGCTGGAGGCGCAACTCGGTTTTCACCTCAGCACCCGAACTGCTGAGAACCTGAGCGAGAAGCGCGTATGATCTCTCGATGTCGCCCGGGTGTATCAAGGCTAAGCCGTTGTCGCCGATCAAATTCTCGGGTTCGTAGCCCAGAACACGTTTGATCGACGGACTAGCGTATTGGGTAGTCCCATCGGCTCCGAGGATGACGATAACGTCCAAGGCGTTCTGAACCAGAGATTGATAACGCTCCTCGACCTCCTTGCGTTCGGTTACGTCCCTAACGTTGGCCACCACACCCCCCACGTTCGGATCGTCGAGCCAGTTGCTTCCTACTGCCTCCATGCGCCGCCAAGAGCCGTCCGCAGCCCGAATTCTGCACTCTCTGGGTGGTTGGGCGCCAGGTTTCTCCACGGTCTCTGTGAACGACTTTGATATGTACTCAAGATCTTCGGGGTGAATGTAGTCGAGAAAGCGCGTTCCAATCAAATCATCCGATCGGTAGCCAAGGACCCGCTTTGCCGCAGGGCTCACGTAACGTATGGTGGCGTCGGCCTCAAAGATCATCATGATATCCGAAGAGTTCTGCACCGCCGCCCGTAGCCACTGTTCGCTCTGCTCCGACGAGCCTTTGGCATGCGTAGGCTGGTCTGCATTAAGAGCAGAAGAGTCTTGAGGGGTTTTTGGATCAGATTTGAATGGGCTCATGCCCGCCATTCCTCCGCTCACCTCGCAACAGAAAAAACATTATAAACGGGCGGACCCTCCCACATTCGTGACCATTCACACAACCGTGAAACCTGTAGCGAACTCCTTTGCGACCAGCCCACCGACGAAAAGTATCGTGCTTACCCCGAACAACCAGGGCCCGAAGACATCCATGATGCCCAGGCGTGCACACTGCACCTCCATGACAGGCACGGTAGCCGCACGCATTCAAGAAGCTCCACAGGTAGGCTGAAACTTTTCGCACCTGGCCGCTCCCAAAGTGTTTAAAAAGCCTTCGCCCCACGCCTCGACACATCCGCTGCTTGCTATTGGCGGAAGCTCCAAGCGTCGGGCTCGCGCTCGGAGTTGGGATCTCGCTCCTGATCGTCGGCCTCATCCTCTTTCTCCCGACGATAGCCCTGGGGATCGCCGAGTACTCCACCGCCGCCATCGCGAGGGGCCTCGTCACGGCCCTGATCCTGATTCCGCTCTTCCCCGTGGCGAGGGGTGCTGTCGGCACCTTCAGCCACGCCTACTGAACCCTCGCCTACCTCCGCCTGACCTCCCGAGACGATGCGCCGGTTACGCAACCCACGGCCTGGCCCTCCCTCTTCGGGTGACGCATCGGGATGTTATAGATTAGAGTCGTAGTAGGACACCATCGGGAGGTAAGCCGTGGCAAAGCTGGAGGGTGAGGTTGCGATCATAACGGGCGCGTCGAGCGGCATCGGGGAGGCGACGGCGGAGGCTCTGGCCGCCGAGGGAGCGTCGGTCGTGGTCGCCGCGCGCAGGGAGGACAGGCTCTCCGACCTCGTCGAGAGGATAAACAGCAACGGGGGCAAGGCCCTCTCCGTCTCCGCCGACGTCACCGACGAGGGGCAGGCGCACGAGCTGATACAGAGGGCGAAGAGCGAGTTCGGCCGGGTGGACATCCTGGTGAACAACGCGGGCGTGATGCAACTCTCGGCCGTCGACAAGGGCCTTTCGGACGAATGGCGCCGGATGTTCGACGTAAACGTCCTCGGCCTCCTTTACGCCACAGATGCGGCGGTCGAGGTCATGAAGGAGCAGGGATCCGGGCACCTGGTGAACATTTCATCGGTCGCCGGGCGACGGAGCCGGGCTACCACCAGAGTCTACTCGGGGACGAAGTTCGCCGTCAACGCCATCTCCGAGGCGCTGAGGCAGGAGCTTCTGGAGGACAGCATCAGGGTCACGATCGTCGAACCCGGCGCCGTCGCCACGGAACTCGCCACCCACATCACCGACGAGGACGCAAAGGAAAGCCTGAGCGGTCTCCTCTCGCTCGACATCCTTCAGGCCGAGGACATAGCCAACGCCATCGCCTACTGCGTCACCCAGCCCGAACGCGTGAGCGCCAACGAGATCCTCATCCGCCCCACCCAACAGCCGAACTAGCCTCCAAAGCCCGATTCTCGCATCGTTAACGCGGACCAACATTTGAGGATAGGGTTGACCACGCCGCTTCTGCAGGTCTACTAGAAGCGAGCCGGGATCAAGACCGGCTCCTTCGCGGAGGCGCGTTCGCCCTTCTCGGTCTTTATGAGCTCAGAGAGGGACTCGACGGCGACCTCGAGCTCCTTGCGCCCCGGCTCGGAGGTCGTCAGGTACTTCTGGAGGAAGTTGCCGACGGCGATGGAGGGCCGCGTCTTGCCGAAGATAAACCAGGCCTCGCTTATGAGGATAAACTGGAGGACAGCATAGGGGGCCCAGTTTATGAACGGGTCGGCGAGGGCGGCGAGGGTTATGTAGAAGAGTATGTTGGTGCCGCAGCGGGGGTGGAGGCGGCTCACGCCCTTCGCGTTTTCGAGGGTCACCTCTCCGTACTTCTCGTATGCGGAGACCGCCTTGTGCTCGGCGCCGTGGTAGCGGCCGATGGAGGTGAACTTCATTGCGGCGAAGAAGAGGGCGAGGATCGGCAGGATCGGGAAGGCGGCGAAGAAGGCGAGGACGTCGCCCACGGGACCGCCGACGGCCTCCGTGCCGCGCTCCATCAGGCTCACGAGAAGCCAGAGTACGCCCATGATGGCAACGAAGAAGACGAGGGTCCAGATCGAGCCGGCAAGCTGCAGCACGATGCGGAACCAGAAGAAGATGGAGCGCAGGATGGGTAGCTTGAGGACGCGTCCGAGGGTCCCTTCGGGCTGCCAGACGTTGAAGGGGTCGATCCAGACGTAGATCTTGCCGTCCTTGCGCTGCGCGGAGCTTGCGTAGCTGGGACCGAAGAAGTCTATTCCTCCCCAGCGAGCCATCCCGCCGAAGAGCAGCTTCTCCTTCTCCGGTACGCCTTCTTGCGCCAAACGACCCCTCCTCGAAGCTCCACCCGGAGACCACGCGCCGGGGATTAAAAGATACCACCTACCCGCATACCCGTGGCTTCTCCCGCCGCAACGATGGAGGAGCAGAATACCGTCGGGCCCTACCCGGGAGCGGTTCCGGAGAGGGCGGGGGAGACGCCTCTCAGGCGTGAGGTCGGCCGACTGCGGCGAGCCTTGGTAGCCCGGCTCCTGCGCCCGTGAGCTCTCTCTCCGCGAGGAAATCCGTGTAGACCCCTCCCCGCCGAAAGTCTTCGTCCTCCAGGATGGCGAGGTGCAGCGGAAGCGTCGTGTCGAGGCCCGAGATCGCGAACTCGTCCAGCGCCCGTGCTCCGCGCCGGAGGGCGGCCTCCCTGGTCTCCGCCTGCACTATAAGCTTGGCGAGCAACGAGTCGTAGTAGGGCGAGACCTTGTAGCCGGCGTAGAGGTGCGAGTCGACCCTGACCCCGGGACCGCCGGGCGGGTTGTAGAACTCGACGGGGCCCGTCTGGGGCAGGAAGCCGCGCCTCGGGTCCTCGGCGTTGATCCTGAACTCGATAGCGTGCCCCCGGCCAGGCACCTCGCCGCTGACGGAGAGCCCCTCGCCACTCGCCACGCGGAGCTGCTCCGCGACGAGGTCGACGCCCGCGACCGACTCCGTAACGGGATGCTCGACCTGGAGCCTCGTGTTCATTTCTATAAAGTAGAACTCGCCCCCCGAGTATACGAACTCGACGGTCCCAGCCCCCGTGTAGCCCAGCCGCTCCACGAGCGAGGCGGCGGCCTTTTTCATCCCCTCGCGTGCCCCTTCCGGCAGACCCGGCGCCGGCGACTCCTCCAGGAGCTTCTGGTAGCGGCGCTGCACTGAACAGTCCCGCTCCGGAAAGGCCGCCGTGACGCCGCTCTCATCCGCCAAGACCTGAACTTCTATATGGCGGAGCTTCTCCAGGTAGCGCTCGGCATAGACGGAGCCGTCCCCGAACGCCGCCCCCGCCTCGCGGCTCGCCGAGGTGTACGCCGCGTCGACCTCGCCCTCCGAGCGGACCACCCGCATCCCCTTGCCCCCACCGCCGGCGCTCGCCTTTATGAGAAGTGGATATCCGACCTCGGCGCCGACGTGCTTGACCTCGGCGGCGTTCCTGCACGGCCCGTCGCTCCCCGGTGTGACGGGGACCCCGGCCTCGGCGGCGGCCCTTCTCGCCGAGACCTTGTCGCCCATGAGGGCTATCGTCTCCGAGCGGGGGCCGATGAACTTGATGTTGCAGGCCTCGCAGATCTCGGCGAAGCGTGCGTTCTCGGCGAGAAAGCCGTAGCCGGGGTGGATGGCGTCGGCGCCGCGGAGCTCCGCGGCCGAGATGATCGCCGGTATGTTCAGGTAGCTCCCCGAGGGGTGCGCGGGCCCTATGCAGATCGCCTCATCCGCCAGAAGCCGGTGGAGGGAGTCGGCGTCGGCCGTAGAATAAACCGCGACGGAACGGATGCCGAGCTCCCGGCACGCGCGGATAACCCGCAGGGCGATCTCGCCCCGGTTCGCCACCAGAACCTTTTTCAACAAAGAGGCTGCCCCTGTTTCTCTAGGCTTCGGGCCGGATATGGAACAGGGGCTGATCGTACTCGACCCCGCCCGAGTTCTCGGCGAGAACCTCGACGACCTCGCCGGAGACGTCCGAGGGGATCTCGTTCATCAGCTTCATAGCCTCGACGATGCACAACGTCTGCCCCGCCCTGACCGTATCCCCGACCTCGACGTAAGGGCCCTCCCCGGGCGCCGGCGCCCGGTAAAACGTTCCCACGACCGGCGAACGTACCGCGTGCAAACCATTCGTGCCCGGGGCCTCGGCCCGCGCCTCCAGCGATGACGTCCCGGATCCGAGCGCTGCGTGGGGAAGAGGCTCTACCGTCGTCCCGACGGGAGGAGGCGCGGCGGCCAGGGTCGTGGCCTCGGGCTTCGCCTTCACGGTGATCTCGAGCTCCCCCTGGCGGACCCGGATCTCGCCGACCCCGCTCGCGGCGAGCAGCTCGACGAGCCGCCCGACATCGTCGAGGGGCAGCGCCTTCCCCTCGCCCTTCGGCTCCCCGCCGTTATTCAACGTCTGCTCCTTGTAGGCATAGCCCCGGATTGTACACGTTCAGCGCCGCCGGTTGGGGGACGGCTCGGCCCTCGTGGTGGACGGTGGGAAAGGGCGGTGTCGAGTGTAGAATCGATGTGTGGGAGAGAGCGGTAACGAGCGTACGAACATCCGACTCCTCGATCCGAGGGTGGCCCAGCAGGTCGCGGCCGGGGAGGTCGTGGACCGCCCGGTCTCCGTGGTGAAGGAGCTGGTCGAGAACGCTTTAGACGCCGGGGCCTCGCGCATCGAAGTCGAGCTCGGCGACGGGGGCACCTCGCACATCCTCGTCCGCGACGACGGCTCGGGGATGAGCCAGGAAGACGCTGCTCTCTCCGTTCTGCGGCACGCGACGAGCAAGATCCGGTCCGTCGACGACCTCGAAAGCGTCGCGACCCTGGGCTTCCGCGGTGAGGCCCTCCCCTCCATCGCGAGCGTCTCGTCCTTCTGCCTGACCACGTCGAGCGGCGAGGGTGCCGGTACGAAGGTCACCGTCGACGGGGGCGATGAGGCGAAGGTCTCGCCGGCCTCGCACCCGAAGGGGACGACGATCCTCGTGGACCGCCTCTTCTACAACGTCCCCGCGCGCCGCGCTTTCCTCAAGGGCCCCCGCGCCGAACGGGCGGCCATCCTGGAGACCCTGGCGCACCTCGCCGTGGCCCACCCGAGGGTAGCGTTCAGGCTCTCGGAGGGCGGACGGGACTATCTCTCACTCTCGGCCGTTGGGGACGGCGACCTCCTGGAGCGCCTCGCGCAGGTCCACGGGGTGGCGAAGGCGCGCTCGATGCGGCGGGTGGACTACGAGTCCGGGGCCTTCAAGGTTTCGGGGTACGCAGCGCTCCCGAGCTTGACGGAGTCGAGCCGGGCGCGGCAGACGATCTCCGTCAACGGACGCTGGGTGAGGGCGGAGAACCTGACGCGCGGCATCGACGATGCCTACCGCTCCACCCTCCCCTCGGGGCGCTACCCACCGGTCGCGCTCCGAATAGAGGTTGACCCGCGCCGGGTCGACGTGAACGTCCACCCTACGAAGCAGGTAGTGCGCTTCTCCGAGGAACGAGCCGCCCGCGCCGCCGTCGCCGCCGCCGTCCGCGAGGCGATAGAGTGGCGTCCGGCACCGCCTGCCGCCGTGCCGCGCGCGACCGAGCCCTCCTACGCCCAGGACCGCCTACCGGCGCCCCGGGCGTATTCCCCGTCGGAACGGAACGAGCGCGTCGCGGAACGTCGGCCCGACTACAACTCGCCGGCCTCACCGCTGGGACCGGCCGCTCCACGGCGCGACCTGAACGAGGTTCGGGAGAGGCTCGCCCGGGCGTCGCAGCCGCTCTCGGGGTCCGGCACGCCCCGGCGCGAGGAGAACCCGGAGCCCTTCGAGCCGCCGGAGCGGGGTGCCTTGCCCCGGGCTAGCGTGGAGGAGCTCAGGGTGATCGGTCAGCTCGCCCGTGGCTACATCCTCATCGAGGAGCCGGGGTCGATGTGGGTGGTCGACCAGCACGTCGCCCACGAGCGGGCCATCCTCGACAGGCTCACGGATGCGGAAGAAGGCACGCTGCCGACCACGCAAGCCCTGCTCGTTCCGGAGGTCGTGGAGCTACCCCAGGCGGAGGCCGAGTCGGCCGAAGGATACCTCGACGAGCTCGCCGTCTACGGCTTCGAGGCCGAACGCTTCGGTCCGAGCTCTTTCAGGGTCACGGCCGTTATCTCCACCCTGGCCGGCCGCGACGTCGCCGGCGCGTTCAAAGAGGCGCTGTCGGCGGCGAGGGGCACCGGCCCGGGGCGCCGCCGCGAGGACCACATCCTCGCCACCATAGCCTGTCACTCCGCCGTGAAGCTCGGCGATAGGCTCTCGCAGGGCGAGATGGAGGCCCTCATAAAAAGCTGGCTAAACAGCCGCCTCCCCGCCACCTGCCCCCACGGTCGCTCCATCTGCTTCCGGCTCGGCGTAAACGAGGTAGCTCGCAAGCTCGACCGGCATTAGGGCTCCGGGGAGAGAAACACCCGGGCTCCCGTTGCGGGCTACCATCGCCGGGTGATGCGCCTTCCCGTGTTAACACGCCCTGTTGACTAGAGAACGACTCGTCGGGGTGCTCGCGGTGGGGGCTGCGGCCTCGATCTGGGGCACCCTCGGTTACTTTGCGAAGCTTTTATACGCGGAGGGCGTCTCGTTCGAGGCGCTGGTCGCGTTCAGGGCCGTGGTGGGTTGGGTGGCAGTGTTGATGTTCCTGCTCCTGGTGAAGGGTGCGGGAGGCCTGCGGGTGGCGCGGAGGGACCTAGTCTTTCTCGCGCCTCTGGGGCTCGTGGGGATCGGGGCGTTCTACCTGCTGTACTTTTTTACGGTGCGCGAGAGCGCGGTCGGGACGGCCTCTATCCTCTTGTACAGCTCGCCGGCGTTCGTGACCTTGCTGGCGTGGGCGTTTTTGAGGGAGCCTCTCGGGATTACGCGGGTCTTGGCGCTGGGCCTGACGTTCGCCGGGATCGGTCTGGTCGTGGGCGCTTACGACCCCGGGGCCCTGGAGGTTACGCCCTTCGTGCTCTTGACGGGGCTCCTGTCGGGGCTGACGTATGGTTTGTACTCGATCTTCGGCAAGCCCGTCGCGGGCCACCTCGGCCCGGCCACCATCCTGAGCTACGCCCTCGGCTTCGGCGCGATCCTGCTCGTAGCCTTCGCCCTCCCGACCCTCGGCAGCCTCGTCGGTCTACCCCTTTGGTGCTACGCGCTGCTGCTGATGCTCGCGGTCGTGCACACCACGCTCGCCTTCGCGCTGTACACGTTCGGTCTGAGGAGGCTAGAGGCGGGGAGGGCGGCGATCGTGGCGACGGTCGAGCCGGTGGTGGCGGGGGCGCTCGGGGTTTCTCTGCTCGGGGAAGAGCTCACGGCGTTTAAAGTCCTTGGCGCGCTGCTCGTCCTCTCGGGGACGGCGCTCGCCCAGGTCGGGCCGCAGATGCAGCCGGCCTCTGGAAAGGTGACGGAGCCGGGCCGGTGAACGCGGCCTCATCCGCATCGTTCCCGTTGCGCGGTGTCGTGATAAAAGGGCTACCATACTGGATCGTAAAAGCGCGGGTCCGCTCAGCGCGGATATGAGGGAGGAGCAATGGCGGTAGAGTTCAATGGTAGCCGGGGGTACGCCCTGGGGGTGGAAGAGGAGCTCCACATCGTCGACGCCAGCACCGGCGAACTCGTCCCCAAGATAGAAGAGATCATGTCGCGCCTGCCCGAGGATCTCGAGGAGGCGGTCTCCTACGAGCTCTTTCAGTCGGTCCTGGAGATAAAAACCCCGCCGTGCGCCTCGGCCGCCGAAGCCGCGGGACGCTTGAGGGAGCTCAGGAGCCGAGTCGGGTCGTGGGCCGCCGCCTGCGGGGCCGCTCTCGCGAGCGCCGGCACGCATCCCTTCTCGCGCTACCGGGATCAGAAGATCACGGACCAGGAGCGCTACCGCAAAGTCATCCGGACCCTGCGCTGGATCGCCGAGCGTGAGGTCATCTTCGGCCAGCACGTACACGTCGCCGTACCGGGCGAAGATGAGGTCATAGAGGCCCACAACCGCCTCTCCGAGTGGGCGCCGCTCCTCCTCGCGCTCTCGTCGAACTCGCCGTTCTGGCAGGGCAAGGACACGGGTTTCGAGTCCACGCGCGTCAAGATCTTCGAGACCTTCCCGCGCGCGGGTCTTCCCCCCGCCTTCCCCGATTACGAATCCTTCGAGTCCTACGTGGATCTAATGGTCGACTCAGGGGCGATGGACGACTACACCTTCTGCTGGTGGGACGTCCGGCCGCACGCGAGGATCGGGACGATAGAGCTGCGCATCCTCGACTCCCAGACGAGCTTGAACAACGCCGTCGCTCTTACCGCCCTGACCCAGTGCCTCGTCGCGAGCTCCCTCTCGAGTCCCCCTAAAGGTCCCTACCACCGCGAGCTCGCTATAGAGAATAAGTGGCGGGCCTCCCGTCTCGGCCTCGACGCCGCCTTCTACGACATGGAG
>JADDPY010000428.1 GCA_016781635.1 Rubrobacter sp. | reverse complement strand
GAGTAGCTTCTCGAAGACGGCCTGGTCGTCGATCGAGACCCGCACCGCTCGACCATAATCTCCCGTTGCCCGGCGCAGCTATGACCCCACCATGCTTCTTCAAGGGCACCAGGCTTCGGTTCCCAGGGCCAGCGCGACTGCGTAATTCAGTGCTTCATCGACGACTTCCGCAGCAAGCTTCGTCTGTCTGGTAAGCGAACAGGCAGCTAGGCCCGCGGTTCCTGCTCCGTTGCCAGCGCGGTCAGGGCTTCGGAGATGTCCGTCTTCTCCTCGGTGTGGCCCCTTTCGAAGCTCTTCAACAGGACGACGTTTTTCCTGTCGTTCCACCGGTCCACGAAGTACGTCTCCCTGTAGCGGCAGTGCGGGCAGTTCGAGGCGACCACGAAGGGGTAGAGCGGCACCCATCTTCGGTCTCCCAACTCCAGGAACAGGTCCCCCCTGGGCAGGACTTCGGGATGGCTCACCTTCTCCTGCTGAAACCCGGGCCCGTCCCCCATCAGGCGTAAGCACTTGAGCACGAAGTCGCCGCTACGACGGTCGACGTCGAAGTCCTGCACCAGGCGTATCGGATAGTCCGCCAGAAAGGACGTTGCTTCCATGCAGCGCTGCAGCCTCTGCTGCGCCTCGTCGGAGGCTCGAGCGATCTCCTCCTCCGTCAAGGGCCCGCGGCCGTGGTGGAAGTTGTTCCTCGCGTGTATGAGGGCCGCGACATCGGCCCCGAACCCCTTGTTCTCCGAGCCGACGTTGAGCTTCTGAATAGCCATGGCAAGCGGGTTGTCTTTGTGCGATCTGAACACCTTCGCGCTCCTCGTGACGATCAGCTTCCAACCACCGAAAGAAATCCCGCCCTGCCAGGGGAGCTTCAGGTCTATCTGCGCCCTCTCGTAGTCCTGCCTGTCGAGCAGCGCGAGCGACACCGATCCGAGGTAGGCAAGCATGTTCTCAGCTTGCCGCAACTGCTCCCTGTAGCGGTCCCGCGGATCCCAGAAGCTTTCGAGCAAAGACCAGCCGTAGGCCACCGGCAGCGGGTAGGCCTCCGCCACCGAGATGGGGCGGCGGTCCTCTCCAGCTGGGGAAGCGGCGCCGCCGGCAGACTCTGCGGGCGTACGCGCGGGTGTAGCAGCGCGCTTGGCGACGGACGTTACAGCCGGAGTTTCCTCTGGGGTACTGGTCCCTGCCGTAGTAGGGAGTGTTGACGAGGAAACTACCGGGCCTGACTGCTCCGACCTCGCCCAGGTAGACGATTCATGCTCCGCCTCAGAACGTTGGGATCTGCCGCGGTCCTCGATCTCTGCGTGTTTCCGATTCTCCAGCCTCACCAGGTAGTCCGGACGCACGGCAAAGGCATGCACGATGGAGAAAAAACCAGAAACTATCGTCAGGCCGACCAGCACCTGCGCTACCTCGCTGCCTTGGCCCGCTACCTCCCCCGAGATCGCGAAGGATGCAAAGATCGCCAGGTACACCAGGCCCCACAGTATCCACCTGAGCCGCCGGGCCCTGATCCCGATGTAGAGGAAGGCTATCCAGCTCGTCAACCCGAAGAAGAACGTCCAGCCGATCCACAGCGAATGGAGCAACTCCCACCTCCGTCCCCTGGACGTGACGGATACGTTGCTCGTCTCCCTGCTTGCCAGGTCCAGGCGCAGCAGGTACTCCTTACGCACCAGGAAGGCATGTACGATCGACACGACCCCCAACAAAACCGTGACGCTGAGCGCTGCGTTCGTCCAATTCTCCGACCATATCTCCGAGAAGACGGCGAACAGTGTAAGGGGCGCGGCGTAAACCGCCGCCCACAGCAACCACCTGGGGTGGCTCGTCCTGATACCGATGTAGGCGAAGGCCAGCCAGCTAAAGAATCCGAAGGCGAACGTCCAGCCGATCCAGAGGGAGTGGAGCAGCTTCCACACTTGTCCCCTGTCTACGGCAGTGCTTCCGTTACGCTGCATCCGTAAACCCCCCTTACCGCTCCTCGTCCTCTCACCGTACCACGGCCAGACCTTTCGGCGCCCAACACCGCGCGGGCAGGGAGTGCCTCTCCGGCGCCTCTCACGGACGCATCGTGCGTCCACGACACTTATAAAAAGGTCTTGGGCATCCACCGCAGTACTCTGGCACCTTACGACTCCTTGCAAGCCATGTGGGTGCGTTCATTCCGCCATGCTTGCAACGCAGCAGAATCTTCGCGCTCTCTCTCTGTTAGCTGCCTGCACTATTGGCCAACAGTGAGCAGCAGAAGCACGCAAAGGGGCACCAGCGTA
>JADDPY010000283.1 GCA_016781635.1 Rubrobacter sp. | reverse complement strand
TTCGTACGCTTCGCCATCCGCGCACGGCGAGAGGACGTCGCCCTAAAGGGATCACCAGGTACGTTCTCTTTGCCACTTTCGCTCCGAGTTTAGGTACAACGGAGGCACCCTCTTGCCTCCCGGCCCGTCTATGCTTAGCCGATCGCGCCTTCGCCGATTCTAGCCGCTCGAGGCCTCCGTCGCGCGGCCGAGAAGGGGTGGCCGCGAACTTCGCTTTGGGGGTGTTCTTCGAAGTACGTTTAGCCCCGGTCCTACACCGAGGGTGTTCTAATCTACAAGACGGGATAGCTTCGTGGCACGACGCATATAAGAAGCCGGTAATACCCCACGCGGACAGACGCCCCCCGTGATTATGGCCTATCCCTACCCTCGATCATTTGGCCCCCGACTATTCTAGCCCTGGCCTTAAGGACGTTAGTACCCGTGACGGTTTAGGGCGCGTGTACCAGGTGTACGTTACCCTCATCATCGTAGAACCTCACCCACGGCGGCGCGTCCTCGGCCCCGCCTTTTCGCACGTGTACAAGGTGTGCGTTACCCTCATCATCATAGAGGGTCACCCATGGCGTCCCCGCCTGGGGGATGGCGTCCTCTGCTCCAACCCCGCTCGTCGCAGGGGGCACTACCCACACCACGAGCGCCACCACCGCAGCGATCACCATGATAGCCGTGATGGCCGGCCGTGCGTTTAGCCGTCTGTGTGGATGTATCGTGCCAGCTTCTTGCACCGTGCCCCCTACTTGCATCCCAGTTCCTCCTCGCAGGTTATCTATGACGGCCTCTGGTTACAGAGTTCCAACCGCCCGGCTAATGTGCTCTAACCTCGTCGCAATAAATCCCTTCTCTCCCGGAGGTCTGTATCGAATGCAGCATATCCGCCCTTCAGAAGTAGCGTATCCCCAAAATGAGTGTTTTTTGTTGCTACTTGGCCCTTGCAAGCGGGCCGCTAGTTGCATCCTCGGCTTATTCACCCGAGTGTCTACAAGGGGTTCCCCGCACTTCGCCTCGAAACCGTCTGAAAAGTAATCGGAGAAGGCTCGATGGGGGTCTTCGGTAGGGCAAAACGCTCACCTGGCTTGCCGAAGGCAAAGACACCGACGGGCGCTACGCGTTGGCCGAAGTGCTCGTACCCAAAGGCGTCGGCGAGCCGCCCCCACACCCACACCCGCGAGGACGAGTCCTACTACGTCCTGGAGGGAGAGTTCGTCTTCCGGATCGGCGGGCAGAGCGTAGAGGTGGGACCGGGCGATTACGTGTGGCTGCCACGGGGGGTCGAGCACGGCTTCGAGCTGAAGACCGAGCAGGCCAAGGCGCTGATCGCCATCACTCCAGCGGAACTCGAGGGGTTCTTCAAGCAGTTGAGCGAACCGGCTCCGCGCGCCACCCTGCCGCCACCTCCCGACGAACCGCCCGACTTCGCGGGGGTAGCGGCCCTCATGGAGGAGTACGGCGTGAAGCTCTCGCCGCCCCCGGCGCCACTGTAAGCGAGCACCTTTGGGGGGTGAGTGCCCGCACCCGCCCCCCTCTATTCACCCGAGTGCGTGGAAGCGGGGTTCTCGGAAGGTCGCTCTAGGGCGAGCTAGCTCTGTATCACTGATTCGGCAGGCTGAGCGGAGGTTATGGGGTCGGCGTGCCTATGCACAACCTTCCACTCACCGTCTTCCTCGGGTCGAAAGATCATCGTAACCCGCAGAGCGATTGGGACGACATCTTCACTTCCGCCAACCTTTGCCCTGGCCCGCTCCACCCGCACAACGTAGGCAAACTCAGGGGTTACGTGCTTCGCTAGGTTCTCAAAGGCGACCATCTCGCCATCTCTGAACTGCGATGCGGCACGCTCTGCGACCTCAGCAACCTGCTCCCACTCACGCACGGGAGGGGATAAGGGGTTAGCGAGGGTTACGTCTTCTCGATGGGAGAAGAGCCTCAGTGCAGGCTCGGGGTTTCCTTTGACGACTTCGCCTTGCGCTAGGTTGAATTGCTCGATCAGTTTGTCTACATCATCTACGGCAGCCATCTGCTAGAGATCACCTCCATGGTTGGCACGTTCTCCTTTCCCTCGATACCCTGCGATCATCTTACGCTATTTACCCGACTACCTAGAGAAACTGTCAGAAGTCCGGATAGGGTACCGAACCGGTACCCTATCAAGCACAGGGAACGGCTCGACAGGGCTCTATGTCGGCGTTTTGCCCTACCGAAGACCCCCCATC
>JADDPY010000517.1 GCA_016781635.1 Rubrobacter sp. | reverse complement strand
TTCCGGTGATGTCCTTCGCCTCGAAGCCGAGGGTGCTCGTCGGCACCACGAAGCCCCGGACGGGGTTGCCCTCCTCGTCTGTCCTCGCCCAGATCACGGCGACGTCGGCGATGGAGCCCATGCCGATCCAGCGCTTCGAACCGTTGATGACCCAGTCCGAGCCCTCCTTGCGGGCGAAGGTCTTCATCCCGGCAGGGTCGGAGCCCGCCGATGGCTCGGTTAGGCCGAAGCAGCCGATGGCCTCGCCCTTCGCCATGCGGGGAAGCCACTCCTCCTTCTGCTCCTCGGAGCCGAACTTGTGGAGGCCGCTCATAGCCAAGGAGCCCTGCACGCTGACGAAGGTGCGTAAGCCCGAGTCGCCGGCCTCGAGCTCCATACAAGCTAGACCGTAAGAGACGGCGCTCTTGCCGGCGCAGCCGTAGCCTTCGAGGTGCATGCCGAGGAGGCCCAGAGCGCCCATCTCCGGGGCGATCTCGCGCGGGAAGTGGGCATCCTCCCACCAGCGCGCGACGTTCGGTTTGATCCTCTCAGCGACAAAGGCGCGAACTTCGTCGCGCACCCGTAGCTCCTCTCCGGTCAGCATCGCGTCGATGCCGAGGAGGTCCATGGGGTCCGGGCGTTCGTGTCCGGCCGGTTTTCCGTCTGTCCTCACGTTTGCAACGTCTGCCCTGGTGTTCTGCGCGGTATCCATGCCACGAGTGTACCCAAGTGGCCGGTCCCGGACCAACCCCATCGGCGACCCGTCGGGTAGAATAAGGGACCGGTCGCAGGCTAAGGAAGGGAACCGGCATCCCATGAAATGGCTCAAGGTCTATGGTCTCCCCAAGCTACCGCTCTCCATGGCGAAGATGGCCATGAAGCTCGGGCTGCCGGGGCCGACCTGGTACAAGTGGAAGGCAGCCTCCGCCGGCACCGGGGTCATCCTCGACGAGATGATCCGGGCCGCCGACGACCTCGGCTACGACGGCCAGAAGGTCGGCAAGCTCGCCATGAGCCGCATCGGTGAGAAGCAGGGCTCGGACCTGCGCGAGCAGCTCGGCGTCAAGACGATGAAGGACACCGTCGACGTCGTCATGCTCGCCAACCGCTTCTTCGACATCGAGATCACGCTGACGGAGACAAAGGAAGGCGAGTACTCCATCAACGCCGACCGCTGCCCGTGGTTCGGCGGGATGGGCCAGGAGGGCGTCGAAGGTTGGGACGTCAAGCCATGCGCGGCGTTCTCCACCTACGAGAAGGCGATGGTCAACGCCATCAACCCGAACGTCAAGCTCTCCTACACCGAGAAGCGCACGACCGGCGGCCATACCTGCCGTGGCGTCTACCAGTACCGCGACCCGGAGCTGGGCGACGGCCCCGAGGAGGGCGTCACCCCGGAGATGGTCAGCATCGGTCGGAAGCCCAAGAAGGTCCAAACGAACGCGGAGTAACATCGTGGCATTTTGAACACGCCTTGCGTTAGCTTGAGGGGCTATCTTTAATCAGTGTTGTTACGCTACATCTTCTGACCAGGAGGTGAGCGATAGTAGCGGTTTAGTGGGCTCGGGGCCTCAAGTTGTCACACCCCGGGCCTCGTTGGGATGTGGTCCGCTGTAGAAGCCTCGGCAGTAGCATCGAGAACGGAGGATACGTGGAACGCGTAGAAATTGACACCGCACGCGGTAAGGAGCGGGTGCCGCCGGGGCAGTATCTCGTCGGGGACCGGTGGCCTATCTTGACCTATGGCTCGACCCCGCGGTTCAACCCGGCGGTCTGGGACTTCACGCTGGCGGGGCTCGTAGAAAACCCGTTGAGGTTCACGTGGGAGGAGTGGAACGAGTTGCCGACCGTCGAGGTCAAGGCGGACATGCACTGCGTGACTTCGTGGAGCAAGTTGGACAACGTGTGGAAGGGCGTGAGCGCGAAGCACCTTCTGGACCTCGTACAGCCGAAGCCGGGGTCGAAGTTCTTTGCGGTTCATTGCGACGGCGGGTATACAACAAACGCGCCGGTGGAGGAGCTCTACGAAGGAGACGCGCTCTTCGCTACGCACCACAATGGGAAGCCTTTGGAGCCGGGGCACGGGTATCCCTTGCGGCTCGTGATCCCGCGCCTCTACGCATGGAAGAGCGCCAAGTGGATCCGGGGCCTCGAGTTCATCCCCGAGGACAAGCCGGGATTCTGGGAGCGTAACGGCTACCACGCTTACGGCGACCCCTGGCAGGAGCAGCGCTACAGCTTTAGCTTCTAGCTCTCAGCAAAATCCGTCGACGGTAGTACCGAGGAGGCTCGGGGTTTATGCCCCGGGCCTCCTCTCGTACCCGCATGAAGGTCGAGAAGACACGCCTTGGTGGGGTGGGCCGAGGGCTACAGAGCGCCGAAGAAGCGCAGGGTGCGTTCGAGACCCGAGGCGAGGTCGGTCTCGGGCTTCCAGCCCAGCTCTCTCGCGGCTTTCGTCGGGTCCACCGAGCTGCGCGACTGCTCGCCGGGCTTGGCGGGGCCCCGTTCGGCAGCTACATCCCGCCCGGAGAGGCGCCGCATCCGCTCGTAGAGCTCGGTTACGCTGGTCTCGATGCCGGTGCCTATGTTGTACGCGCCGTCCGGTGCGTCGCCCTCCAGGGCGAGCACGTTCGCCCGCGCCACGTCGCCGACGTACACGTAGTCCCGCGTCTGCTCGCCGGTGCCGAAGATCGTCGAGGGTTGCCCCTCCGCCAGGTTGCCCGAGAAGATAGCGACGACGCCGGCCTCGCCGTGGGGGTCCTGACGCGGGCCGTAGACGTTGGCGTAGCGCAGGGCCGCGTAGGGGAGGCCGTGTTGGGCGCGGTAGTAGTGCAGGTAACGTTCCCCGGCGAGCTTGGAGACGCCGTAGGGGGAGACGGGGTACTGGGGGTGGTTCTCCGGGGCAGGGAACTCGTTCTGCTCACCGTAGACGGCGCCACCGGTGGAGGCGAAGACGACCTTACCGACGCCGTGGGCAACGCAGGACTCCAGCAGGCGCACCGTGCCGAGGACGTTCACGTCGGCGTCGAAGTCGGGCTCTCTCACGGAGCGGCGGACGTCCATCTGGGCGGCCAGGTGGCACAAAGCATCAGGGCGGAACGAGCGGAAGATTTCGGCGCAACCGGTGCGCACGTCTGCCTCGTGGAAGTCGGCGCCTTCGGGGACGTTACCCCTCTTGCCCGAAGAGAGATCGTCGACGACGGTGACCTCATGGCCCCGGACGAGGAGGGCTTCTGAGACGTGGGAGCCTATAAAGCCCGCGCCGCCGGTGACGAGGACCCTCATCTCCCGGCCTTGGCCTTTGCCGCCCCTTGGGCGAACCAGTCGATGGTGGTCTTCAAGCCCTCCTCGGCCCCGACCTTCGGCTCCCAGCCCAGCACCTCGCGCGCCCGCGTTATGTCGGGGCGGCGCTGCTTGGGGTCGTCGGTGGGGAGCGGCTCGTGGACCAGGGGGCTATCGCTGCCGCAGAGGCGCAAGACGGCCTCGGCGACCTCCTTCACCGTGTATTCAACGGGGTTGCCTATGTTTACCGGGCGCGTCTCGGCGCTTTGCATGAGGCGCAAGACGCCCTCGACGAGGTCGTCGACGTACTGGACGCTCCTGGTCTGGGAGCCGTCGCCGTAGATTGTGAGGGGGATGCCCGAGAGGGCCTGGGAGATAAAGTTCGGGATCATGCGCCCGTCGTCGGGCCTGATGCGGGGGCCGTAGGTATTGAAGATGCGCACGATCCTCGTATCCACGCCGTGGTAACGGTGGTAGGCCATGGTGATCGCCTCGGCGTAGCGCTTCGCCTCGTCGTAGACGCCGCGCAGGCCGATCGGGTTGACGTTGCCGAGGTAGCCCTCGTGCTGGGGGTGGACGAGCGGGTCACCATACACCTCGCTGGTCGAGGCGATTATCAGGCGCGCCCCCTTGGCCTTCGCGAGACCGAGGGCATTGTGGGTGCCCAGAGCGCCGACTTTGAGGATCTGTATCGGGATCTTCTCGAAGTCCTTCGGGCTCGCAGGGGAGGCAAAGTGGTAGACCTCGTCGAGAGGCCCGGGGACGTCCATGTACTCCGTCACGTCGTGCTCTACGTACTCGAAGTTCGGGGAGCTCATGAGGTGGGCTACGTTCTCGAAGGAGCCCGTGATCAGGTTGTCCACGCACACCACACGGTAGCCTTCCCCTAGGAGCCTCTCCGAGAGGTGGCTCCCTATAAACCCGGCTCCGCCCGTGACGAGCGCTCTCTTCTGGTTAGCCACGCCCGAAGCCCCTGTAGAGGAGGCCGGCGGAGAGGCAGGAGGCGGGGTCGAGGACGTTGCGGCCGTCCACGAGGAGCTTCGGGGCCTCCATGAGCGAGGCGGCGCGCTCCGGGTCGAGCTCGACTACCTCCTCCCACTCCGTCACCACCACCGCCGCGTGCGCCCCTTCGAGGGCCTCATAAGGGTCGAAGACGACCTGGAGATCGGGCAGGAGGGTGCGGGCCTTCTTGCCGGCGACAGGATCGTAACCGACGACGCGTGCGCCGAGAGAATGGACGAGGCGCGCTATCTCCAGGCTCGGGGCCTCACGCAGATCGTCCGTGTTCGGCTTGAAGGCGAGGCCCAGAAGGGCGACGCGCTTGCCCTTGAGGGTGCGCAGATCCCGCTGGAGCTTTTGGATGACCGCTTTTTTCTGGCGCTCGTTCACGGAGACCGTGGCATCCAAGAGGGTGGGCTCGTGACCGTACTCGCGGGCTACGGCGCGAAGCGCTGAGACGTCCTTCGGGAAGCACGAGCCGCCCCACCCGATGCCGGCGTTCAAGAAGCGCGCCCCGATCCTGCCGTCCAATCCGATGCCGTTGGCGACGCTCGAAACGTCTGCCCCAACGAGCTCGCAAACGGTGGCGACCTCGTTGATGAAGCTGATCTTGGTCGCGAGGAAGGCGTTGGCGGCGTACTTGATCATCTCGGCGCTCGCCAGGTCCGTCGTCACGAACGGCACGGTGTCCCGCGGCCTCGGGTCCAGGGGCGTGGGGAAGGTTTGCTCGACGATTGGTTCGTAGAGGGCGCGCATCGTGTCCAACGCGTCGCGCTTCTCCGCCCCGAGCACGATCCGGTCGGGGAACATCGAGTCGTAGACCGCGCTCCCCTCCCTCAAGAACTCCGGGTTCGAAACTACCCTGTAATCGACCTCGCCACCGGCGGTGACTTCCTGGGCCCCCTCCCGCACGAGCATCGAGACGTAGTCCCCGCTCCCCACAGGCACCGTGCTCTTGTTGACCACGACGAGGGGGCGCTCCCGCGCGGAACCGCCCTCACGCTCCGCCTCGGCCAGGGCGCGGCCGACGCTACGGGCGACGGCGCCGACGCTGGAAAGGTCCGCAGAGCCATCCTCCCCGGGTGGCGTGTCGACCGCGATAAACAGGACGTCCGAGTTCCGGACGACGCCGGGCAGGTCCGTGGTGAAGGAGAGACGCTTTCGGCTGCGGGCCACGAGCTCCTCCAGGCCCGGCTCGTAGATCGGGACGCGCCCCTCCTCAAGCTCGGCGACGCGCGCCTCGTTCTTGTCGACACACGCTACCCGGTGCCCGACGTGCGCCAGGCAGGCCCCGGTCACGAGGCCCACGTACCCGGCGCCCACAACCCCTACGTTAAACTCTTCCACGCCACATCTCCCGATCGTCCGCCGCAAACGTCCACGGGCCCCAGCCCGCGCAAAAGCATTACATCAAGACCTAAGTTACAGATTGTACCCACAGAAGTGCGCTAGCACCGCTAGTAGGCGCCTTCGTGACGGATTACGGCGTGGACCGTCTTCAGAATAATCTTCACGTCTAGCCCGAGCGACCAATTCTCGATGTAGTAGAGGTCCAGCCGGATCATGTCCTCGAAGGACAGGTTGCTTCGGCCGCTGATCTGCCAGTACCCGGAGCAACCGGGGATGGCGGCGAGCCGCATCTTGTGGCGCGCGGTCATCTTCTCGAAATCGCGTATGGGCAGGGGGCGCGGCCCAACCAGGCTCATCTCGCCCCTTAGGACGTTTATGAGTTGCGGCAACTCGTCGATGCTCCAGCGGCGAATGAAGCGGCCGATAGGCGTGACGCGCGGGTCGTTCTGCATCTTGAAGATCGCGCCGTCGGCCTCGTTTTTGGCCTCGAGCTCCGCCTGACGTGCCTCGGCATCACTGTACATCGAGCGGAACTTGTAGCAGAGAAAGACCTTCTCGTCGGCCCCGACGCGCTTCTGCTTGAAGAAGACGGGCCCCGGGGAGGTGAACTTTATAAGCGCCGCCACCCCGAGCAGGAGCGGCGAGAGGACGAGTAGGCCCAGGGCCGATCCCCCGACGTCTAGCATTCTCTTCAAAGCCCTCTGCGTGTTGTCCAGGCGCGGGTAGCCGACCTCCAGGAGCGGAAGGCCCATGTTCTCCGAGAGCACGGGTGTGCTCCCCATGAGGGTGACGGCCCCGGGCACCAGTTCGACCCGCACCTTCCGAAGGCGCATCGAGCGCAGGAGGTTGAGAAACTCCGCGTCCCCGAGCTTCTCCGCCCCCGAGAGGACCACGTTGCGAGCCCCGGTCCGGTCGAGCATCGTCCTGAGCCCCGCGAGGTCGACGCCTCCGCCGTCCGGGAGGTCCATCTCACCCACGCAGGCGTACGAGCCAGGCTTCGTCTCCATTACGTCGCGAACCCTGGTCCGGGACGCGGGCTCGCCGACGAGTATGGTCGGGACGCGGCCCAAGCCCCGGCGGTAGATCCTCTCTATCATCCGCTCGTAGAGGGTCCTCAAGCCCCCCGAGACGAGCAGGGCAACGGCGGAGGCCAGCAGGACCTCGCCGAGCCCGTATCCGCTCTCCTCGTAGATCGCCGACCCGAAGACGAGAAGCCCCGCGCCCCACAGGACCGCCCCGATCAGGGCCCCGGGGTTGCGTCTGTTCGTCGCCCGATCGTAGAGGTCGTGGGCGGCGAAGACCGCGATCCACACGACGACCATGATCGGCAGGAGCGGCAGGATCTGCGCCAGCCGTCCCCCGCCGCCGACGAGATAGCCCGCGAACGCGAGCCCCGCGAAGAGCGCCAGAACATCCACGAGGGCCAGAATCAGGATGCTCAAGGGACGACGCATGCCGTAGAAACCGAGGGTCCTCTTGACGATACGTCTCACAGCTCGGTCCCCCGGAGCCGTTCCGCTATACGGCCCTCGGCGCCGGGCACCTGTCCTCGGCGCTCCGAAGAGCAGATCTCACGACGCACGGCGTTTTTCCCCCCTCCTACGCAGCTTGTAGAGCACGGCGTCCCAGCCGGACTCGACGAACTTCCTGTCGCTCGGGCTCAGGCCCAGGGCCACGAGCCCCACGGCGAAGACCGTGAGGTAGACGGCCCCAACCACGAGTACGGTGATGAACCCGACCGGAAGCGGGAGCACGAGGCGAAGGAGGTACGCCACCACGAGGGCGACGCCGCCGGCCAGGATCGTCTTCAGGTAGGCCGGGGTGTAGGGCCAGAGCCCCAGGGTGCGCTTCACGGACATCAGGGTCACGGCGTTGATGGCGATCATTGCCAGAGCCGTGGCGACCGCTGAGCCGACGATCCCGTAGCGCGGGACGAGGAAGACGTTCAGAGCGACGTTCAGGATCACGGTGCCGACGGTGGCGTACATGACTATGCGCTGGCGGTCCGTCATCGCGAGGAGGCGGCCCGTGGAGCCGACGGAGGCGCTGAACATCTGCGCCCCGGCGACGATCACGAGGACCGGCCAGCCCTCGACGAACCTGGGCCCGAAGACGCTCATCACGTCCTTCGCGAGGACTACCGTCGCCAGGAAAAAGACCAGATTCGCCGTAAAAACCCAGCGCGAGACGTCCTTGTAGGTCTCTGCGAGGTCCTCCATCTTCCCGCGCCGGTAGAGGTCGGCGATGATGGGGGAGAAGATCCCGTTGAAGGCGATCACGAAGACGCTCGCCAGGAGCGCCGTTCGGGCGGCGGTGTTGTACAGGGCCACCGCCCCCGTCGTGACGAACGCCCCGACGACCAGCGTCGAGGTCCAGGTGTTCAGGTGGCGCATGAAGCTCGCGACGATCATGGGCCCCGAGACCCTGAAGAGGTCCCGCGTCTCGAAGACGCTCGGCACCGTAGCATCCGTTATCTTCGGGAAAACCTTGCGCAGGTAGAAGAGGCCCAGGATCGAACCCAAGACCATCGAGATCACGTACGCGCCCACCGCCCCGAAGATCGGGGCACCGAGCAAGTAGGAAACGACGACAAGGACGAGAGCGGTCAAGGGTTGGACCACCTGCTGCACGAAGGCCGAGTACTTGACGATCTTGAATCCCTGTGTCGCCCAGAGCGACATGCTCATCACGCTGAAGAACGGTATGGCGAAGGAGAACGCCTTCAAGAGCGTCGCCAGAAACGGCTTGTCGAAGACGCGCGTCGCGAGGTACCCCGACGAAAAGAAGACCGCCGCCGCAAGCACCAGGCTCAAGGCAAAGCTGAGGACAAGCGCTTGCACGATCGTCCCCTTGACCCGCGCGTCGTCGCCCGTCGCCCGGTAGTGGGCGACCCAGCGCACGAGACCGTTGTCCATGCCGAGCTGCGAGAGGATGTTCGCCAGGTTCACAATGATCGTCCCGAGCAGGTAAGCGCCCATGAGGCTCGGGCCAAGCGTGCGCGCAAGGACAAGCTGCATGGCAAAGCCTAATACGCGCCCCGTGCCTTGGCCGAAAGACCCCACACCGGCGCCGCGCGCGATCTGCCCGACCCGCCCGTCGTGGTCGTCGGCCTTCGAGGCGTCCTCATGTACTACTTTGGGGGCTTCCTCCAACAGACCTCTCTCCGACAAAACCGGGCGCGCCAACAATGCACCGAAACGCTTATCCTACACCACGCGAACGGTCCGTAGCCGCGCCCACCGCATACAGCGGCGCGCGTCCACGGACGCCCCTAGTCCTCGTACGAGTACCCTCGCAGGAAGTCGAACTTCTCCGACCTCCGGCGCACGTCCTCGACGTCTTCGGGGGACCACTCGACCTTGTTGCGGCTCCTGCTCGGGGAGCGGAAGACCATCCCCGAGCAGTCCCTCAGATAGTCCTCCGGCGCCTCCAGGTTCAGAAAGGCACAGAGCCTCCTGAGCTCACGCTCGGCGTCTTCCACGATCTCCTCATGGCGGACTTCGAAGACGTCGGAGGAGTCAGTGCGCTCCTTGAAGCGCCGCATCGCCTCGCAGAGGGAGAAGTAGTCCTCGATGCTCCTCTTCAGGTTCCGCCCACCACTCCTCCAGTCGAAGACGCCGTCCCGCAACATCGTGCTTATGTTGTCGTAGGGGTTCCTAACCACATGGACGTACTTCACTGGGACGCCGGTGGTCTTTCGCAACTTGTGTTGAAGACCAGGATCTTTGTCGAGACGCAGGGTCGAGAGACCGCCTTTTTTATCCCCGATCACGCGCAGCTTGCGGAACCGGCCCTGCCACTGACCGGGGACCCTGTAGGAGTAGACGTTCCAGTCGCGCCCGGCTTCGGCGTAGCGTCGGGAGTTCTCCATCAGCAGGTGGAAGAGTTGCATCTTGCCGAAGCCGGCGCGCAGGTAGCGCAGGGCGTCCTG
>JADDPY010000467.1 GCA_016781635.1 Rubrobacter sp. | reverse complement strand
AGTGGCAAAGGAGGCCTTGGCGTTCGGGAGCCCCTTGAAGAGGTCGACGACGTCCCTGACGTTGTCGCTGACCGTGGCATCGACGGAGCAGTCGCCGTTCTCGCCGATATCGTAGACCCAGAGGCTCGGGTCGACCTGGTTGGGCTCCATCTTGAGGCCCTGCTTCCTCGCGTGGCGTTCGATGTTACCCATGATGCCCTCGATGTTCACGAAGGTCGTGATGGGGTTGGCGTAGCCCTTGCGGCGGGGGACGTAGCAGTAAGCGCAGGCCATCGCGCAGCCGTTGGAGTGGGAAGGGGCTATAAAGTCCGCGCTCCTACCGTTGGGTCGGCAAGAGAGAGCCTTCTTGACGCCGAGGACGAGTACGCCCCGCTTCGTCCTGACCCAGTCGCCCACGAGGCCCTCGTTGCCGTGGAGACCCCTTATGTTCCAGTGAGATGGGACCCGTATAAGCTCGGCGTCCGGGAAGCGAGCCAGAATCTCACGCCCCCGCGCGTATTCCTCTACGGAGGTCTCGTGGAAGATCCTGCCTACCTCGAGAAGCGCTCGCGCTTCAGGCTTCCCCGTATTCTCTTCCCGTTCCATCACGCGTCCAGTTTAAGCCGGGAGGGGGACGTTTCCGGGGTGAGGGATTACGGGCCGTCGCCGCTAAACGGCAACGTCGGCTCGCAGGAGGAGCGGACCCGCGCCGACGACGATTCGGAACGCGTCGAGGGAAGCCGAAAGTTTTTTGGGGAAAACTGCCCCAACAATAAACAGACGCGAGCGGTGATCCTCCTCGGGCCGGACATCGAGGTGCTGGGGCGAGTACACGATGTTCTGGACGCCGAGGAGGACGGACGGCGGGTGTGGCCACCGTCCGTCTTCCTCTCACTTTGTGCGGGTCCTATCCTCGGCGTTCCGGTCCGTTCAATGAGCTTGGAGGACAAAATCTCCGCAGAGCAGGCCGGCCAAGCTTCTTCCGTCGCGCTAGGTCGGGCTCGGGATGGCATCCTCGCGGGGCTGGCGCTTCGCAAAGTCGTCGGCGATCTGCTCGAAGGTCGCCCACTTCACGCCGTCGTGGCCGTTGATGTACTCGATCAGGCGTTCGAGCATCAGCAGGACCTGCGGGCGGCCCGAAACATCCGGGTGGATCGTCAGGCAGTACGTGGCGTAGTCCATCTCGCGGTAGACCCAGTCGAACTGGTCCTTCCACATCTGCTCGATGTCCCTGGGGTTGACGAAGCCGTGGGAGTTCGGGCTCCCCTTGATGAACATCATCGGCGGCAGATCGTCGAGGTACCAGTTTCCGCCGATCTTGACGAGGTCGATCTCCTCGCCCCGGACCAGGGGCTTCATCCACTCCTGGGCCGACTTTCCGTAGTCGATCTTGGTCCACGTGTCCCCGACGCGCGCGTAGTAAGGCGTGAAGTCGTTGTGCTGGAGGGAGTGGTCGTACTTGTAGCCGAACTCGAGCAGCAGCTCGTTTGTGGTGTTGGAGGGCTCCCACCAGGGCGCGACGTTCCCGACCGGCTTTTTACCGGTGAGGTTCTCGACGAGCCCGATGCACTTCTCGAGGACGTCGCGCTCCTGTTGCGGGGTCATCGCTACCGGGTTCTCGTGCGAGTAGCCGTGCGTCCCGATCTCGTGCCCGGCGTCCACTACGGCCTTCATCTGCTCGGGGAAGGTCTCGATGGAGTGCCCGGGGATAAACCACGTCGTCTGCAGGTCGTACTTCCGAAAGAGGTCCAGAAGCCTCGGGCTGCCTACCTCACCGGCGAAAAGTCCTCGCGAGATGTCGTCCGGCGAATCCTCGCCCCCGTAAGAGCCGAGCCACCCCGCGACCGCGTCGACGTCGACGCCGAAGGCACAGTAAATCTCTTTTTCAGCCATCGTCTCCCTTTCCGCTCCGATTCTAGACGGGCGGCATTCTACCCAAAACACGCCCTTCCATGGCCAAGCGCTGGCGCGACGTTACGCCTGCCACCCTTTTGATCGAAAGCGTGAGCACCGGTAATTCTGACACGCCGAACCATACCGAATCCAGGAGGTAGAAAGTGCTCCTGTCAGCCGACATGGGAGGATGGATGTGTCTGGCGCCGTGAGGAATGCGCCTCTTCCCGACGGTAAGGCACCGTCGATGTACGGGATGGGCGCCTACGCCACTCATACAGGGCGGGGTACAAGGCTTTTTGTGTCAGGCCCTCAGGTTGTCGGTGAGCTACCCGGAGCCATCCTCGTCGCACGTCGGGGAACCCCGGAGAAGTGCCCCAGCACATCTACACACCTACGCCCGTGCGGCCGGGGCCGAGGAGCGTAAGCTTACAAGTAGTTTGACGGGGACGTCCCTTACCGCTTACCGTGTCGTGCGAGGACCATGACGATCGGCCGGCGGTCGGCGACCGGACGGGGGAGGAGGCGCCATGTCGGAACGTGAGATCTGCTGCATGACGGCCACGGAGCTGGCCGCCCGAATCCGGGGGAGGAGCTTGTCGGCGACCGAGGTGATGGAGGCGCACCTGGCCAGAATCGAGGCGGTGAACCCGCGGGTCAACGCGATCGTAACGCTTCTGCCGGAGAGGGCGATGCAGGGGGCCCGCACCGCCGACGAGGAGATCGCGAAGGGCCTGCCGGTCGGGCCGCTGCACGGGCTCCCGGTGGCGCACAAGGACCTGGCGCTCACGAAGGGCATCAAGACAACCTTCGGCTCCCCTATCTTCGCGGACTTCGTCCCGGAGACGGACGCCCTGATCGTGGAGCGTCTAAAGGCAGGCGGCGCCATTACCGTCGGCAAGACCAACACCCCCGAGTTCGGCGCGGGCTCCCAGACCTTCAACGAGGTATTCGGAGAGACGCTCAACCCCTACGATACGACGAAGACGTGCGGCGGCTCCAGCGGTGGCGCCGCGGTCGCCCTCGCGTGCGGGATGCTCCCCATCGCCGACGGGAGCGACATGGGCGGCTCCCTCAGAAACCCGGCCTCCTTCTGCAACGTCGTGGGCCTGCGGCCTTCCCCGGGCAGGGTCCCGACCTGGCCCGACATCGCGCCGCACCCCTTCTCCGTCGAGGGCCCGATGGCCCGCACCGTGGCTGACGTGGCCCTCATGCTCGGCGTTATCGCCGGCCCCGATCCCCGCTCCCCTCTCTCGATCTCCGAACCCGGGGGCATCTTCTCCCGGCCTCTACACCGCGACTTCCGCGAGGTCCGGGTGGCGTGGAGCAAGGACCTCGGCGGGTTACCGGTCGATGGAGATGTCGCCGCGGTGATCGAGGGCGGGCGCCGCGCCTTCGAAGCCCTGGGCTGCAGGGTTGAAGACGCTGAACCCGACCTTACGGACGCCGACGAGGTCTTCAAGGTTTTGCGCGCCTGGCGCTTCGAGCTCGCGTACGGGGAGCTACTGGAGAAACACCGCAAGGAGATGAAGGACACGGTAGTTTGGAATATCGAGGAGGGAACCCGGCTTAGTGGCCCGAAGCTTGGATGGGCCGAGCGGAGGCGCGCCGAACTCTACCAGGGGGCGCGCGAGTTCATGCAAGCCCACGAGTTTCTCGTCCTTGCGGTCTCACAGGTGCCCCCGTTCGATGCGGGGCTCCGCTACCCCACGTCGATAAACGGGGAGCCCATGCAGACCTACATCGACTGGATGAAGTCCTGCTACCTCGTCACCGTCATGGGCCTACCGGCGATCTCGGTCCCCTGTGGCTTCACCCCCGAGGGCCTACCCGTGGGCATCCAGATTGTGGGCCGCCCGCGCGACGATCTCGGCGTCCTGCAACTGGCCTACGCCTTCGAGGAGGCTACGGGACACGGCAGCCACCGCCCGCCCATCGTTGATTAGGGCGAGCACACACGGCCGTCACGAAGGACCGACCGGGGCAACTAGCCGAGAAGACCTAGCCAGTAACGTCGGGCGTATAGCTGGACGCCGCTGTCTCGCCTTACGCCTCCTCCATAACAAAGGTCACGAGCATGTTGACTTTGTAGCCGGTGATGCTGCCGTTGTCGATCAGGACGTTCATGTCCTTGACCCAGGCCCCCTCTATCCCGCGAAGTGTTTGCTCGGCCCGGGCCAGGCCTTCCAGCATCGCGTCCTCGAAGCTCTCGGCGGAGGTGGCGCTGATCTCGGTGACAGAAGCGACGGACATGATCCGCCTCCTTCCTTTCGGTGATCCATAGGGGCTTTTGTATCCGCTGTATCTTTTACACAAACCCCGCCTGGATCCTGTTGCGCGCCCGTAGGTGCCTCCACTCTTGCTTACACCGTTTCGACAACGTCGGCGGCATCCACCGGGTTACCGACCGTCTAGGGGTGCCCCCCCGGCCACCGGAGTCACCAGGGTCGCCACGTGGTCGTTCTCCGTCTATACTCCGCTCATGAGCATCGACCGAATACTCATCTCGCTGGGCATACTGCTCCTGATCGTCTCGGCCGTGCTAGCCGCCATCACCTGGCTTTTCTAGACCGGCTGCGACGCTCTATTTAACTCCATCGACAAGTTGTGTCGCCGGAGTACCCAGCAGGGCCTATTGCTAGCAGCAACGGGAGGGCAACCGCCCTCGGAACATGCCCTGCTGGGTCCCCGGACGGCACGAAGAATCCGATGGATTTCGTATGGAGTGGCCTACGCTGGAGCCGGGCGCCGGGTTCTTCCTGCCCCTGGGTCGGTCGTCGCCCCTGGGAGTCGCGTTGCCGCTACGGGTTGCGGGACGGTGTCTTATCGTGTGCGGTCCGGCCCGCTTTTTAACGCGCGGTAGAAGCCCGGGACGCGTCTACCGCAGCCTGGGCCGCGGCCATCCTTGCCACGGGCACCCGGTAAGGGGAACAGGAAACGTAGTCGAGGCCGGCCTCGTGCAGGAAGCGGATGCTCTCGGGGTCGCCGCCTTGCTCCCCGCACACGCCGAGCTTTAATTGCGGGTTCTCCCCACGGCCGAGGTCCCTGGCCAGCTCGATCAGCTTGCCCACCCCGTCACGGTCGATGCGGTCGAAGGGGTCCGCCTCGAGGATGCCCCGATCGAGGTACTCCGGCAAGAAGCCGCCCCTCGCGTCGTCGCGGCTGACGCCCAGGGTGGTCTGGGTGAGGTCGTTGGTGCCGAAGGAGAGGAAGGGGGCCTCGCGCGCTAGGGCGCCGGCGGCGACGCAGGCCCGGGGGGCCTCTATCGTGGCGCCGATGGTGATCTCCTCATCCCCGAACTCCTCACGCAGTATCTCCTTCATCCTCCTCAGCTCCTCGGGGAACTGCACGAGGGGGACGAGGACCTCGACGAGGGGATGGAGACCCTCGTATTTCAGGTTCCTCGCCGCGGCGGCGATGGCGCGGGCCTGCATCCGGTAGATCTCCGGCCGCAAGAGCCCGAGCCTGACCCCCCTCGTGCCGAGCATCGGGTTGGTCTCCTCCAGTGCCTCGACGGCCTCCAAGGTTCGCCCCAACTCGTCGGCCTCCTCCCCCTCCGCCCCGACCAGTTTTTCGCGCAGATCGTCGGCATCCGGGAGAAACTCGTTGAGCGGCGGGTCGAGGAGCCGGACGGAGACGGGCAGGCCGTCCATCGCCCGGAAGATGCCCTCGAGGTCCTCGCGTTGGCCCTCTTCGAGCTCCGATAACGCCTCCTCGGCGTCCCCGCCGCCGCTGCCCTCGAGGATTACGCGCCGCACGGACCCGAGAAGTCCTCCTCTCATGAACGTCCGCTCGGTGCGGCAGAGCCCGATCCCCTCTGCCCCGAACTCCCTCGCCCTTTTCGCGTCCTCGGGGGTGTCGGCGTTCGCCCTCACCCGAAGCTTGCGCATCCCGTCGGCCCAACCGAGAAGCTCCTCCAGGTAGCCGCCGGCCGCGGGCCCCAACACGGGTATCTCTCCGAGGAGCACCGCGCCGGCGGAGCCGTCCACGGTGACGGGGTCACCACCGCGGACCTTGCTGCCCCCGAACTTGACCTCCCCGCTCTCGGCGTCCACTTCCATCCCCTCGCACCCGTGGACGACGGGGATGCCCATGCCCTTGAGCACAAGGAGATCGTGGCTAGCGAGGACGTCCGCCGCTACGACCGCGGCGGCGGCGAGCATGCCCTCCTTGTCGTCGGGGCCCAACGAGTCGACGACGAGCACGGGAGATTCGCCGTTCTCTCCCCTCTCCCGGGCCTCTTTGGCGGCGAGGACGACCACACCGACCGTGGCCCCGGGAGAGGCGGCGATGCCCCGGACGAAAACTTCGGCGTCCTCGCCGGCCTCGGGGTCCACGCGGGGGCGGAGCATGTCCGGGATGCCGGCGGGGTCCACGCGCAGGAGGGCCTCCTCGCGGGAGATGACCCCCTCTCGTACGAGATCCACGGAGATCTTGACCCTCGCCGCCGCGTCGCCCACGACGTCGCCGACCCAACCGTCGAGCACGTAGAGCCGTCCGTCCTCCACGGCGAACTCCACCTCCAGAGCGTCCCTGTAGCCGTCCGCGAGCGCACGCATCGCCCGCAGAAGCTCTTCGTGAGTCCCCGGCATCAGCCGCGCCATCTCCGGAAGGGGTCGCGGGTCTCCGCCCCCATCCCCGACCACGAACTCGCCCGTCGGGCCCTTCTCACCCGTCCCAGGGTCGTGGGTGCGGGCCACCCCCGTGGCAGAACCCTCACCGGAGGAGGGGATCAGGCGCGTAACCGTCACTCGGCTGGCCCCACCCCGCACGATCGCCGCGAGCTGACCGGCCGCATCCTCCGGTACCTCCTCTCCGGCCGCTTCATGCAGGGCCTCCCGCACCACCCTGACCTGCTCCTTCGGATCCTCTTCGTGCGGCGACCTGTCCGAGACCTCCGGAAATTTGGCATCGCCCAGGCCGTAAGCTGCCTGGCCGAACGCCTCCAGAAAGCGCAGGTACGCCCGGTGGGTCTCGTTCCCGTCCCCGGAGCGCTGGACGAGCCTCTGTACAAGCGCCTCGTCGAGGCCGAGGTGGAAGATCGAACGACCTGCGGCGCCCAGGGACTCGACGTGCGCAGCCAGAAGGAGCGGGTTCTCCGGATCCCCGAGGGTACATCCAGTCTCCCCCTCCAGGCGCTCGAGTGCCTCCTCGATCTGCCCATCGAGCCCACGGAGAGCATCTTCGGCGGTGTTCTCCACGGAGACGACGAACCCCTCCGGCACCGGCACCCCGAGCCGAGCCATCCTGCTCAGGGCGGAGCCCCGCTCTCCGATTCGGTCGAGGGCGTCCCCCGCTTCATGAGAGGTTTCGTCGAGAAACGAGTGGATGAACCTCTGCCCTTCGGTCTTCTCGCGGGCGGCCATGGCCCTCCCATAATGTTGCTTGGCTCTGACCGTTGCGTTATATATCAGGTGAACCCGCGCCGCCGTAAGACGTATCGCAGGAGGCCGGCGACGGGAGTTTCCGTGGGGCATGCGGCTCCGAAAGGTCGGTAGCAACACGGGATCGGGGTGACCTCGCCGATGCTCGCGGGCCGCGTGATGTGGTGCCTGCGGAGCCACCCTCCGCGTTTCACTGCTTTGCTAACATGGACGGGTGAGCCGAGATGCTTACTCCCGCCCATTACCCACGACGAACGAGGCTCAAAGAATGAAGATTTGCGGGGAGACAACCCCCAAAGAGATCTACCACGCCCGCCTGAGGCGCTTCGAGGAAGAGCGTGATCGGCTTTCCAGCCGGTTCGAGCGCTTCGCAAAGCTGCGGCTCGCGGCGTTCGCGCTGGGCGCCAGTTTGTCGGTCTTCGGCGTGTGGAGGGCGGACATCTTACCCGTCCTGGCGGGGGCGACGCTGGCCGTCGCCTTTTTCTTTCTGGCCAGTCGCCACGCGACGCTCAGGCGGGCTCGGCGGCGCAGCGAGGAGCTGTGCGAGATCAACGGGGAAGCGTCGAGGCGGCTGGAGCGCGCCTGGGACGAGTTGCCCCTTCGACACGGCGCACGCGCCGGAGAGAACCATCCCTATGGCGCGGACCTTGGCCTCTTCGGCCGGGCTTCGGTGTTCCAACTGCTGGAGGCGAACGTCACCACCGCCGTCGGAGAGAAAACCCTCGCCGGTTGGCTGCTGGGACCCGCGCCGCCGGAGGAGGTGAGGGAGCGACAAGCGGCCGTCGCCGAACTTGCCCCGCTCCTCGATCTGCGTCAGGAGCTCGCGGTGCGCGGGCGGCTCAGGGCAGACGCCGACGCGAACCCCAAGCCTCTTCTGGCGTGGGCGGAGGGCCCCGGGCACCTTCGAGAACGGCGATGGGTCGTGTGGAGTGGCCGCGTGAGCGTGGTCCTTTTGTGGGTTTCGCTCCTGGCCTACTATCCGGCGGGCCTAACGCAACTTCCATTCTTTGTCGTCTTCCTTTTGGTGAACGCGGCGCTGGGGTTGGCACTGAAGTACGCGTCGGGCAAGCATGCCTATCAAACTCTCAGCCTCATCGCCTCGCACAAGAGCGCTATAGGCTCCTACGCGGAGATGTTCGAGCTGCTCGCTCAAGCCGGGTTCGAGACCGCCCCCATGAAGCATCTGCATTGGAAGATGACCTCGGATGCCGACCGGCCAGCGCACCTTGCGCTGAAGCGCTTACAACGCCTCTCCGGGTTACTCATACCCCGTAACGCCCTCCTCTACGGTTTCGTTCAAGCTTTTACCTTGTGGGACCTGCACGTGCTCGAGGGCCTCGAGCGCTGGCAGGGGGAGAACGGAGGACGGGTCAGGGGTTGGCTTTCGGCGCTGGGAGAGGCGGAGGCACTCTTTTCGCTCGCCGGTCTCTCCCACGACAACCCCGGCTGGGCCTTCCCCGAGATAGATCCCGACGCCCGAAGCCTCGAAGCGCGGGGCCTCGGCCACCCGCTCATCTTCGAGGGCACACGGGTAAGCAACGACGTCACGGTGGGTCCGGGGGGGACTTTTCTCCTGGTCACCGGCTCGAATATGTCGGGCAAGAGCACGCTATTGGGGGCCGTCGGCGTAAACCTCGTCCTGGCCGGGGCCGGGGGGACCGTGTGCGCCGAGGCGCTCAGGACGCCGCCGGTGAGGTTGTGGACGAGCGTGCGCGCGAGGGACGGGGAGCTCTCCGAGGGCACCTCGCGCTTCATGGCGGAGCTCGGGCGCCTGAAGCAGGTGGTCGAAGCCGCGAGAACGAAGACGGGTCACAAACGGCTCTTTTTCCTGCTGGACGAGGTCTTGCAGGGGACCAACACCGAAGAGCGCCAGGTGGCGGGGAGGCGCATCATCGCCCACCTCGTGGGCCGGGGCGCGATCGGCGCGGTGTCGACTCACGACCTGGCACTCGCCGAGGACGAGCCCCTGGCCTCCATGGCGCGGCTCGTCCACTTCGAGGAGAACATCCGAGCGGAGGGCAACGGCGTGGCCCGGATGAGCTTCGACTACAAGCTCCGCCCGGACCTCGCCACCTCGACCAACGCCCTGAGCCTGATGGAGGTGATAGGCCTCAAGCTCGATCCGGAACAAGATACGCCAAAAGGATCATCGGAGGGCGAATGACCTTTCCCGAGCCCTCAAGGGCCGGATCATCGCCACCTCGATGAGCGTCTCGCTAGTCCATACCTTCCGCTTGTAGCCCCCGGTGAAGCGCGGCTAGGAAGGAGAAGCTACCGATACGCCCCCGGATAGACGCCGAGAGCCGCCCGAAAGCCCGAGCGCCGATCGCAGTAAAGGCCGAC
>JADDPY010000485.1:1644-2038 GCA_016781635.1 Rubrobacter sp. | reverse complement strand
TCGCTAGGTTCGCTTCGGTGTGTCACCACCGGGGCGAACTGCTTTTAACTTGTACCGCTATTGTACTCCTTCCCCTCCCATTTGTCAAGTGTTTTTGGGACGAATTGGCGAAATTAGTCAGGCAGTTTTAGGACTATTATGCTTTACATATGCCTTATATTGTGAAACCGATCACAACAAGAGTTGGTGATAAATTCTTTACACTTGGCCGAGCGGATCATGTGAGTGGGGCGGAGATGGTGGCCGAGGGCGGGGACGGTGGGTGGCGACTGATGGGTGGCGGGCGGTGGCCGCGGGAGTGGGATTAGCCCGCGCGGGACCGCCAGGGGAAGGCCGGCGCACGGGCGACGGGGCACGGCGGCGGGCACCGGCGTCAACGACCACGCGGCGTTGG
>JADDPY010000485.1:0-1467 GCA_016781635.1 Rubrobacter sp. | reverse complement strand
GAACCACCCGCATTCTGGGTCAGAGCAGGACTTCTTGCCGTGGCACCACCCGATCCTCAACCACCTGACCGGCGATATGGCGGTGGAACGGACAGTGGTGGACGACACGATGGAGCAAGGGCTTGGGTTCGTCGAGAGCATTTGACTTGATCGATCGAGGGGATCACAAGGATGTGACCTCGCCAATTCGGAGCGTATATGAGCGAGAAACAGATCAAGGTCCATTCAGCGGTGTTACCGCTCTACTCTGAGGTCCGAGAACTCCTGCGCATTTTCGAGGGTGTGCCAAAGGCTATCGTTACACGCATGCTCGATGCGATCGGGGAGCACACGGGGACTCCACAGAACACTGTAGATTGGACCGAGCCTCATGTATGGATCGGTGAGCGCCTTGGTGGTGACGAGGCACACCTTGCCACGCGAGTCTGGACTGAAAGCAACCGAAAGGTGAACCCACGCCGGATCTATGGCTCGTATCTCTTTATCAACAGGTACAAACTTCTTAATCCTACGGCGCAAGGAATCTACCGGCTTACGGATCGCGGTGGCGCATTTCAGCAGCAAGATCCAGTCATCGTCCGGGATATCGACGAGCATGAAGGTATCCCGCAGTTGCTGTCAATCCTCGCAACCAAAACCCGTTCCAGGCGCGGCGACCTATTACCCGAGTGGCGCGAGTTCTTGCAGCAGTATTCAAACTTTGGGACGGAGTCAACAGCGAAGACAACGCTGCGACGGCGCCTGTTGAACCTAATCGAGCGACAGTTTGTCGCACGCGAGGGTCAGTCCTCCTATGTTATCACCGCGGCAGGAATTGAGTACGCGGCACCTGGAGGCAGTAGCGGTGGTACCAATCAAGCGACGCATCCGAAGATGGGCACAACACAGAGTGCGCCAAAACACGCAGTATTACAGGCGATCAAAACCTTCAACGATGGGCAACGGAAGGCGCTCAAAGAGCGTCTCGAAACCATGCACCCGTATCGCTTCGAGCACCTCATTGGCGAACTCCTCGAAGCGATGGGCTACGAGGACGTGCAGGTCACGAAGGCCAGTGGGGATAAAGGGGTGGATGTCATTGCCACCGTCCAGTTCGGTATAACAACCATCACTGAGTATGTCCAGGTTAAGCGACATCAGGGAAGTATCGGTCGACAAACGCTTGATCAGTTGCGCGGAGCGTTACCGTACCACAAAGCGATTCGTGGCACCATCATCACCACCGGGACCTTTAGTCAGGGGTGCAAAGAGGGCGCACTCTACGTAGGAGCCGCGCCCATCGGCCTCATCGATGGTGAGCGTCTCCTCGACCTCCTGTTCGAATACAAATTAGGCGTAAAAGGGCGGCCAGCGACGCTCTATGAGCTGGACGAGGAGTTCTTCTCACGCTCGGGTGAAGCTGAGCCCACCGATGTGCTGCAAGAAGTGGCTGACTCTTCTGCCGAGTAGGTCGTACGTCCTGTCCTC
>JADDPY010000147.1 GCA_016781635.1 Rubrobacter sp. | reverse complement strand
GCAGCTCACTGAGCGCACGGTTATGGCTGGCCGCTGCGCGGGCTGCTTTCCACACGTGCTCCTGCGGGTTCAGGTCCAGCGCCGCTACCGGCAAGCGCACAATTTCCAGCCGCGGCTGAGCCGCGAGCAGCTCCCGGATCGCAGCTCCACTGTGCCAGGGGGCCCGGTCCCACAGCCGCAGGATGGGCACGTCGGTATACATCCTCAGGAGCTGTTTCAGATGGTTCGCACTCGCCTCCGCATTCATGGTCTGACACTGAGTCACGCACTCCATCCCGGTGCGCAGGTTGAGGCTGCCATAGAAACACGTCTTGGCACGCCCCGCGTCTGCGCGCAGTTGAGGCGATTCTAACCGATCAACCGGGGCTCATTACTGGGAGCATGTCACGTGGGGATGAGGTCAATCTTGACTTTCACTGCCTGAGTGACCTCTGCTACCTGGCATCCTACCTCAGGTCGACAACGCCATCAGGTCGTGCTGGTTCATCTTCAATGTCCGGATTAGCTGCCATAATGGCTTCCGCAACCTCCCAAATCGGCGGGAGGAGGGCTTTGACGTGTTCGCTGCGCTGCCACAAAGTAGCGAACGAGGTGATTCCAAGATCGCCGAGCAGTTGCCGATAGCCGGGACTAAACCGGTCCTGCATCTCGACCGGAGCATCATGGTAGAGCACTTTCTGGCACCTGGAATAGGTGGCTACCATCCAGAATACGGCCTCGCGATGGTCGCCTCGCTCGATCAGATCCCGGCTGCCGTCGATTGCGATCGGACGAGCAATATCACGTAGGTCTGAAGCAAAGAAGAAGGGCGTTTTGACCATGCTTTTAGCGACATCGAACACCGTGGTCAGTGCGACAAGATGCTGTTGAGCACGCATTTGGCTCATCCGGGTGCATCCCAGCACGTCGAGAAGCGCTTCATAAAAATCTAAGTGCCCATAGTCCGCCAGAAGGTCACGTGCTGCTACATACCTCCGCCGTACCGTAGGGTTCTTCAGACCGGCCACGAGCAACACGTGCGTCGTGAGGCCGGTAGCGAAGAGCCATGGGACAACCTGATCATGCAAGGGCGCTGCCTCGTCCAACTCGCGGAGGTTGTTCAGGATCTTGTCCTGGACGTGTGCACACCGCTTCCGGACCCAGCGACGCTGCGCATAAGCTTTGGACACGATCGTTTGGATCTCGGTCAACCGGCCAGATGGATCTAAAATAATGCTCGTCGTGCGAAAACTGCCGGCTAGATGGGACTGGCCCAAGATCAGCTCAGCGGATTGTAGCTGATCGCTTGGCAGGTACGAGACTTCGAGCATCACGTCCCGATAGATGAACTTCCCAAGCTTGGTCGGTGGGATTGGATCGGCATGGACCACCATGATATCCAGGTCGGATGTTGCAGGCAGCGTGGCATCGTCGGGGAGCCAATTCGCCGAACCATGATAGAACGCACCGCAAAAGCCGCGTGTTTGGCTGGCTTCCTCAATCACCCACTGTCGAGCTACAGCTTTGGCATGTTTGACGAGCATGCTCACCTCGCAATCACGTGTTCATTGATCTGTTGCCTCAGGTTTTGATGCGTTGAGAGCAATGGGCAGCGTATCCCCATGCGTCCAAGTGATCCCCAGTACCAACCGGTGACGGCGGCATTAGAATCCCCAGCTTGTCCTAGCGGCGTGATCCACAGCGGGATCGGGCCATCATCGTTTTAAACGTCGTGCTCTGGTTCGGACTAGATACCTGGCGACCAGAAACAGGTCAACCAAGCGGAGTGAATGCAAGCCGGCTACTTCCCAATATCGTCTTTGTTCACCAGATGGGCTGCCAGTTGATACGTGCGCTTGATCGCCGCCGCACCATGCGGTAAAGCCGCTTCACTGCTGAGTTCGAGAATGTATCTGGCCTGACTCACGATGCGGTTCACGACAAAGAGATTGATCGCTTCGATATCCGGAGGAGTAAGTCCGCGCTGAGATGTATAGCCCGCAACGAGCCAGGCACGTAACGCTTCCCAACGCTCGAAGGAAATGGCACTATCCCGGTAAACGCATTGTAAGAATTGGCCCAAGTCAGTCCGTACTCACGCCCGACCAGCTCTCGGACACGTTCAGCCGGTACGTCTATGCGCATCGCCGTTTCACTTCAACTTTCAGCTCGATGCTGGGGTTGCTGATAACCAGCCACAGCCTACAATGTTAAAGAACGAGGTCGGCAGCTTGATACATCCCTGCAGTATCGCTCGCTTGTAGTGAACGCGTGCCGCCGGCCCCCCAACGCGTAGCGCAGTTCCACGATA
>JADDPY010000460.1:30825-32812 GCA_016781635.1 Rubrobacter sp. | reverse complement strand
CGCCAGCCGGCCGGCCCGTTCGCGCATTTCCTCCGCCGGGGCGCCGAGCATCCTCAGGGTTGGGAGCTCCTCGCGGGCGGTGCCGTCGCGGTATGAGTGCAGCGTGGCTTCGAGGGCGGCGAGGCAAAGCTTGTCGGCGCGCAGGGCGCGACACAGCGGGTGTCGGCGCATCGCGGAGATCCAGCGCGAAGCGCCGACTACTATCCCGGCTTGAGGCCCCCCGAGGAGTTTGTCTCCCGAGAAGATCGTGAGCGCAGCCCCGTCCCGAACCGCCTTCTCCACGACGGGCTCGTCGCTAATCGGCAACAACACCCCGCTCCCGACGTCGGCCACTACCGGCAGCCCTAGAGAAGCCAGCTCCGCCACCCCGACGGACTCGGTGAAGCCCTGTACCTCGAAGTTGCTCGGGTGGACCCACAGGAGCGCGCGAGTGTTCTCGTTCGTGGCCTTTTCGTAGTCCGAGAGCCGGGTGCGGTTCGTCGTACCGACCTCGCGCATCCGGGCGCCGGAGAGCTCCAGCACCTCCGGGATGCGGAAGCCGCCCCCGATCTCGATAAGCTGCCCGCGCGATACGACGACCTCGGGCTCGGACGTACCCCCCTCCTCTCTCGCCTCCGCGACGACGGCCGAGAGGGCGAGCAGGGTGGCCCCGGCGCAGTTGTTGACGACGAGGGCATCTTCGGCTCCGGTCAGCTCCTTGAGTAGCGGCACGGCGTGATCGTAGCGGGAGCCGCGGCGGCCAGCGGCGACGTCGTACTCGAGGTTCGAGTACGAGGAGGCGGCAGCGACCGCGGCCGTAACGGCCGCCTCCGAGAGCACGGACCGGCCGAGGTTAGTGTGGAGCACGACCCCCGTCGCGTTCACGACGCGCCTGAGGCCCCTCACGGAGAGCATGTCTTCGGCACCCGCGAGCACCGCCTCCTCCGAGGCCTCGGGCTCTCCTCCGGCCAGGATCTCACGCCGCGCCCGGTCCAGCGCCTCCCGGACGGCGGCCGTCGTCCCGGTGCGTCCATGGCGCGCGACGAGGGCCTCGGCCCGGGGAGAACGCAGCACCGCGTCTACCGCCGGTAGACCGCGCAGACGCTCTCTTGTGCCTACCTCCAACATGCATCAGCAGTATAACGCGGGGCCGTCCTTGGACGATGGGCACCGTGCTAAACTGCCCCCGTCACAAGCCGGGAGGCGGCAGGTACCGAGGGGGGAGTGCTCTAACTTATGGGCGAAGGCTCGACGAAGTTCGTTTTCGGGGCGGTCCTCGGAGCCACCACGGGCTTCGCCGCCGGTTTCTTCGCCGCTACCCCCACCGCGCGCTCCGCCGGCAAGAGCACGCTCGGAAGCATGGGCAGCGGCGCTCGCTTCGTGGGACGAACCGCGATCCGCACCGTCGACGGCCTCGGCCGCGTTCTCGAATCCGGCTATACCCGCATCCGCGGCCGGGAAAAGTACCTGGAGCACGAGATAGAAGAGCTTCGAGAGCAGATCACACGCCTCGAACAGCGCATCGACTGAACAGCCCGCACGGGGTTATCGAAAAGCGGCAGACCCGCCGCCCTCGGTCTCGCCATGGTCCCCTCTCAGCCACCGAAGAAACGGCGCATCCAACCGGACAGGCCGCCGGACTCCGAGGCGCGCTTGTAGTCGATGAGGTCGTCGGGATGGACGGGGCCTCCAGACTCGCCGAGAAGCGCGCGGGCGTCCCTGATGCGCTCCTGGGAGATGTCGTCGGCGAAAGTGGCTTCAACGATGTAGGAGCCGTTCCAGCGGACGCGGTAGACGCGGAGGCCTACTATCTCTTCGCGCGTGAAGCTGCGGTCTAACTCCGTGGCATGGGCGCGGGCCTCGGCCTCGCGGGCGAACTCGTAGCCTAGAGAGGGTAGCCTCTCCCCGCCGGAGTTCGGCACGTCATGCCGCCCCGAGGACGCGGTCTATCCAGAGGCCGGGGTCCCGGATCTCCGCGAGGCTTGGCATGCTCTCGGGGCCGTCCCAG
>JADDPY010000460.1:27987-30768 GCA_016781635.1 Rubrobacter sp. | reverse complement strand
CCCATGCGGTACTGCTCCAGCTTCATGTCGAGGCCGGTGATGCGGAAGATGGCGGTCTCCAGGGGCGGGCGGTGCATCCGGCTGCGGGACATTTTCTTTGTCAGGTCCTCGTAGCCAGGAACTATGCGACGCCCCACGTGGTGCATAACGTAATCGGAGTAGCCTTCGATAACGCTCATCGTCCCCTGCATCTTGTCGAAAGCCTCACGCTGACCACTCGACATCACGAGTTCCAGCGAACGTCCGCCGGTGCGCATGTTCTCGGTCATGCGCCGTACGGTCTCGCGCACCCCTAGCTTCTCGGCGAGCGGGCCGGTAAAGCTTTCGACGAGGCTCCCGAGGTGGTCGCGCAGCCACGGGTGTCCCTCGAACTGGAGAGCGTGGGTGGTCTCGTGCAGCACGATGTAAAGCCTCAGCCCATCCACTGGGACACCGAGCCTGCCCGCCGCGGAGACGATGTTCCCATCCAGAAAGAAAACTTCTCCCGGCTCCCCGGGTTTCTTCACAGAAGACTTCTTTCCCGCGACGAGCGGTCCCGTATCGTACTGGCCGAGCACCCGGGCGGAGAGGAAACCCAACAGGAAACCCATCTGGGCCGTCAAGGTCGCGGCCCCCAGGGCCCACGTCATCTCGTTACCGCTAGTCTTGGAGGCCCGCTCCAGGATAGGCTCCAGAAGGGCGCCGAAGGCCGAGATGTTGAAGTCTATCCACTCAGCACGGCTCGCCACACGGATACCTCGTTCCCCGTTGCGGCTAAGTTCGATCCCCGTGAAGTCTTCCAGAGGATCCAGGTACTCGTCGACGACCGCCGAATAATCGAAGGCCCCATGCTTCGCCGGGATAGGCCCCTCGGTTCGCGAGGCGAGGGTCACGGCGATGGAACGGGCGATGCCCCAGGAGATCATGCACCGACCTCCCCAACTGTTCCGAAGAACTGGTGCGAGCCTAAGGTCTTCACGCAGAACAGTATATACGCTCGGTCCCCGATCGGACTCCGGCGCTCCCGCATTGTAACCGGCGGCCGAGGGGGTTATATTTGCTGCATGGGTTTCGGGATTGGTCCAGGGGAAATAATTTTGGTGGCTATCCTTTTCCTCCTGCTCTTCGGGCCCAGCAAGCTCCCCCAGATGGCCCGCGACGTCGGCCGTTTCGTTAACGAAGCCCGTCGCTCCATGGACGAGTTCAAGTCCGAGCTTACCGCCGGCGTCGACGATGACGACGACGACGAGAACGACAAGACCCCCCGCCGCAAGCAGCGCTAGCTCCACCCCCTCTCTGATTCCAAAGCCACAGCGATCCTCCAACGAGGGCCGTTAAAGCATCTCGCCTATCGAACCGATAACAAAAGACAGTAAGTAACCACCTGGAGGGGATGGATGTCTTTTAGAGGATCCACTGAAGGATCACGTTCGTCGATGGACCGCAGACGTTTTCTGAAGTTGAGCGGGGCGGGCATGGCAGGGGCGATATTGCTAACGACCGTAGGAGCGAAAGGTGTTTTCGCCCAGTCGGCCTCGGGCCTCAAGAGGGAGTTCGAGGAGGCCGCGAAGGAGTACAAGGTTCCGGTCGAGATCCTTTTCGCCATGGGCTACGTTAACACGCGCTGGGAGATGCCCCGGCCGGAGGCGAGCAACTACGAGGACGGAGAGCTCGAAGGCAGGGGGACCTACGGGATCATGGCGCTCGTGCGCAACCCGAGCGCGGATACGTTGGGCGAGGCCTCGAGGCTCACCGGCATCGCCGAGGCAAAGCTTAGGACCGACCGAAGGGCGAACATTCTCGGTGGTGCGGCGCTGCTGGCGCGCTCGCAGGGAGAGAAGCCACTGAAGCTGAACGAGTGGTTCGGGGCGGTGAACGGCGAGGGCGGCAACGGCAAGACGTACGATGCCGTCGCTGGAATAGGTGGTGGTGAGCTCTACGTCGATCAGTTGATCGAGACGCTGAGAAGCGGCGCGGAGGCAAAGATCAGCACCGGCGAGATTATAGTCCTGCCGCCCCAGAACCTGGCGGCTCGCGTAACCAAGCAAGGCGAGGTGCTCTAATGGCGACGCCGGATTACTCTGGTTCCACGTGGTACGGGGCGTACTCTGGAAACTACACCGTCGCGAGCCGCCCCTCCTCCAACCCCATCAACAAGATAGTGGTTCACGTAACGCAGGGGTCGTGGTCCAGCGCTATAAACTGGTTTAAGGATTCCCGGGCTGGTGTGTCGGCCCACTACACGGTGCGGTCGTCGGACGGTTTCGTCGGCCAGTCGGTGCAGGAGAAGGACATCGCTTATCACGCCGGCAACTGGACCTATAACCAGACGAGCATCGGCATCGAGCACGAAGGCTACGTCTCGGACCCCAAGTGGTTCACGGATGCTATGTACCGCTCCTCCGCGAAGCTCTCGGCCTACCTGTGCAAGAAGTACAACATTCCCATAGACCGCAGCCACATCATCGGCCACAACGAGGTCCCCAACGCCACCCATACCGACCCGGGCGGCAACTGGAACTGGACCACGTACATGGGCTACGTCGCGTACTACGCCGACGCTACGGCTTACTCTCAGGTCGTGGACAACACTACGACCGGGCGCTTCAGCGCCGGGAGCACGTGGGACACGAGCAGCTACAGTGCCCAGAAGTATGGCGCCAACTACAGGTTTCAGAAGCCAAGCACGACCACCAACTACGCTAGCTACAAGGTCAACATACCAGCCAACGGCACCTACGCAATCTACGGTTGGTGGCCGGCCAGCTCGGGCTACAACGGGGCCACGGTCTTCCAGGTCTA
>JADDPY010000460.1:9452-27774 GCA_016781635.1 Rubrobacter sp. | reverse complement strand
ACAGGTTTGAGGCATGCCCGAAAATCTGGCCACCGGGGGCCACCTCGCGCACGGGGTAGCCTCGACGCTGGCTATGACGGAGGCAGCGGGGTTGGGGGGCAGACGCAAACTCGAGACGTGTCGTCCACAGTAGAAAAACGTCGTAGAGGTGTGACCCGGAGAGATCGGCAGCTTGTGCCGTGCGCCCATGAAGAAGCGCCGACGCCCTGCAACCAAGCTCGAACCGCTTGGGGGGCGCCGGGTCGAGGGCTCAGCGTAGCGCCTGCGTTAGCCGGGAAGGGTAACAAGAAGATCGTTATAAACCTTCTCGCGCGAGTACGTCCTGGCAGCCGCGCGAGCCTCCCCGCAAAGAAGGTCAGGGAGCGTCCTGCGTCGCCCCACCTCCGTTTTCCGCGCCACCCTCGGGGATGTAAAGGGCGCGCCTGAGGGGGTTCTCGTGATGGCTCCAGCCGCCAGGGGAGACGTTCTTCGTGGTCTCGACGAACATCGCGGCCCGGGCGTCGAGGTTATCCACGAGGTTGACGAGTAGGGCTTCGAGGGTCTTCGGCTGCTCGGGGGAGCCGTACTCTTTCTCACCCTGATGGGAGAGCATGATGTGAGAGAGCTGGAGAGCGAGATCCTCGGGGAAACCGGGGATCTCGGCTACCTTAGCCGCGACGATTCGGTCGCCGAGGATGACGTGTCCCTGGAGGCGCCCGACGGTCGTATAGGCGAAGCCTCCTCCCCCCCACGAGAGCTCCTGCGTCTTGCCGATGTCGTGAAATATTACGCCGAAGAGGAGCAAGTCCCGATGGACCGGGTAGAGCTCCGAGAGCTCCTTCGCCACCCTCATGCATTGCACGGAGTGCTCCAAGAGTCCGCCTATACGGGCGTGGTGCATGGTCTTCGCCGCGGGGGCCGCACAGAACGCCTCCCAGAGCCCCTCGTCGTCGACGATGCGGGTAAACAACTCGCCGAGGTATGCGTCCTCGAAGGAGAGTCCGGTCTCCATCACCTCTTCGGCTAGGGCATTGCGATCTTTCTCGGTTGCCGGCAGGTAGTCCTCCTCATCGACCTCACCCGGGCCGAGCACCCTCATGCGCTCTATCTTGAGCTGGAGCATGCCGCGGTACTCGTGGGCGTTCCCCTCGACGTAGACGTACTCGGGACCATCGAGGCCATCCCTGAGCTCCTGCGGAAGCCGCCACATGCGAGCGTCTATGGAACCGGTCTTGTCCGTCAGGGTGGCGGAGAGGTACGGGACGCCACGGCTGTCGGTACGCACGTTGACCTCGGTTGCCAGAAACGTCGAGCGCGGGGTCGCACCAGGGGTGAGATCCCGCACCCAAAACTTTTCTTTCCTCATAATGCCCAGCGGTAGTGCCTTTCTAGCCCTTCACGGCGCCGGCGGTCAGGCCGGAGACGATCCTGCGCTGGAAGATCAGGACGAGTATCACCAGCGGCATCGTCACCATCACGGCGGCGGCGGCCTGAGCCCCGTAGTCTACCGTGTAGACCGTAGCGAAGTTCGGGATCGCAACCGTGACCGGTTGCGTGTCGGCGTCGAAGAGGAACGTGTTAGCGAAGAGGAACTCGTTCCAGGCAAAGATGAACGTCAGAATAGCCGTGGTGAAGACGCCAGGAGCGGCCAGCGGCACAATGACCTTCCTGAAGGCCTGAATGGTGGTCGCCCCGTCGACCTTCGCCGCCTCCTCGAGATCCCTGGGCAGTTCCTTGAAGAAAGAAACCAGAATCCAAATTGTGAGCGGCAGAGCGAAGACTACGTCGGGGACTATGGCGGCCAGGTAGGTGTCTATGATGCCGAACGTCCTGAACTGGATAAACAGCGGCGCGATGATAGCGACCGGCGGGAAGAAGCTGATCGCGAGTATCAGCGTCATCACGATGCTCTTGAAGCGGAACCTGAGGCGCGCGATGGCGTAGGCCGCGATCGAGCCGAAAAACAGACAGATGATCGTGGTGGTCCCCGCGATGATTGTGCTGTTTATAAGCGCCTTCTGGAAGGCCGGGTCGCCGAATATCGTCGCGTAGGAGGCCGCCGTCGGTGTGCGGGGCAAGATGGTCGGCGGCGAGGCGAAGAGCTCGCTCTTGGTGATTATGCTCATCTTGAACACCCAGAGGAGTGGAGCTACGCTCACCAGCACGAAGACGATGAGGAATACGTAGAAGAGGGCCAGGTTCAGGCCACTACCTCTGGAGCTTCTAGAAGCGCTTGCTGCTGCCACTTTGATCTACTCCTCCGTCGAAGTCTGCATGCCAAGGACCTTTATAAAGAACATCGCAATAAGGAACGCCGTCACGAATATGAACACGGCGGCCGCGTTTCCGACCGAGAAATTGAGTTGGCTGACCCTCACCGCCTTGTAGACGAACGTACTCAAGGACTCGAGCTCGCGGCTGCTCATCACCCAGAAGAGATCGTAGATTCTGAAAGCGTCGAGCGTCCGGAACAGGAGCGCAACGAGGATTGCCGGCTTGAGGAGCGGCAGAGTTATGCGAAAGAATCGTTGCACGACACTAGCCCCGTCTACCCTGGCCGCCTCGTAAACATCTCCCGGGATCGTCTGGAGCCCGGCGAGGAGCAGTAGCGCCATGAACGGCGTCGTCTTCCAAACGTCCACCAGGATGGCTCCTAACAGAAGGAGCGTGGGGTCCGCGAGTATGGGTTCGCTAACGACGCCCAAGGCACTCGCCACGTACTGAATTATCCCGATCTGGTCCTGAAACATGAGGCGCCACATGACCGCCGAGATCACCGTCGGAAATGCCCACGGCACCAAGATGGCCGCCCGCACGAGCCCGCGCCCCCTGAATGCACGGTTGATAGCAAGTGCGATGGCGAGCCCGATGACGAACTCGAAAAAAACGCTCACGACCGTAAAGATTATGGTGTTGGATAGACCGGTGCGGAAATTCGAGTTCGTTAACATGTCCGCATAATTTTGCAGCCCGACGAAGTTGCCGGTGTTGCCGATGGTCGCCTTGAAGAAGCTGAGGTAGATGGAGTAGCCGATCGGGTAGAACGCCACGATCAGGATAATAAGGAGGGCGGGCAGGATCATGTAGTAGGCGGTACGCCTCTCGGGGCTACCAAACTCCGCCCTTAGCGTGCCGCGCTTCTTCCGCGTTGGGGTCGTAGTCACGCCTCACCTCTCTCTTCTACACGCCAGGGGACGGCGGTTCGCAGCCGTCCCCTATGTACTCGTCTTACGCCTGTCCCTGCTTGACGATCTCCGTAAGCGCCTCCTGGAGCGTCGCCACAGCCTGTTCCGGCGGCGTTTCTCCATCCAGGGAGGCGTTGAACTGCTCAGCCATCCGGAGCGACATATCGGAGTAATAGGGGGAGACGGGGCGCGGTTTAGTGTTCTGGATGGCTTCCTTGCCCAAGGCTATGACCGGCACCGCGTCCACGACCTCCTGGTCGTCGTAGAGCTCCTGCAAGATCGGTAGGTAAGACCCCTCGATCGCAAGAGTTCTTTGTCGCTCGGGGGCGGTCATGAACTTTATGAGCTCGTAGGACGCATCCTGCACGGGATCTTCCGACGCGGCGTTGAGCATGAGGTTCCAACCTCCGAGGCCGCTCGCGCTCTCCTCACCCGAGACGGACGGCAGTGGGGCGATACCGATCTGCTCTTGCTTCACCTTCGACGCCTCGGGGTCGGCGGCCTGCGCGTACACGTACGGCCAGTTGCGCAGGAACACTGAGTCGCCGTTCAAGAAGGCCGCGGTCGACTCATCCTCCTTGAAGGTGGAGACGGCCTTGGGAGCGATGCCATCCTCTACCATGCTCCGCTCTATCGAGAGGCCATCCACCGCCCCCGGGTTGTCTATAACCACCTTGTTGGGATCGCTCGGGTCCAGCACGTCCCCCCCGGCGTTCCAGATGTACTCCAACCCGTTGACGACCCCACCCTCGTAGTCGGCGCCCTGGAAGACGTAGCCGAACTTCGTACCCGCGCTCTGCTGCACCGCCTGCGCAGTCTGCTTGAGCTCGTCCCAGGTCTTCGGCGGCTCCAGGCCTGCCTCATCCAGCAGGTCCTTTCGATAGTACAGGAATCCCGCGTCCGTGCGCCATGGCACCCCGAAAGGCGCGCCCTCGTAAATGTTCGACTGCACCGGGCCTTCGAGGAATTTCTGCCTCTCTTCCTGCGTGAAGCGGTCGGAGAGGTCGGCGACGTAGCCCGGCGCGGCGAACTGAGCGGGCCAGGTCACGTCCCCCTCGAACACGTTTATCCTCGCCGAACCTGCCTGGAACTCGGTCCTCAACTGGTCGAAGAACTGGCTGGAGTCCGGGGGTGCTTGCTGGTACTTAACTTCGATTTTGCCCTCGTTCTCCTTGTTGAACTGGTCTATGAGCTTCTGGAAGGTCCCTGTGGGGTCGGGGGTGGTAGCGAAGGTCACCTCGACGGGACCTCCGTTCCCCCCCTGTCCGCCACCGCCGCCACAGCCGGCCACGCCCAGCAACGACGCTCCGGCGAGGCCGGCCCCGGCCAGTTTGAGGAAGTCCCGCCGGTTTATCCCACGCTGCACCATCGCGGTGGCCTCGTTTTTGGCCACGCCTTCGACCCTATCCGTCATCTCTACCTCTCCTACTATGTTTTGCGCAGCCCTCCCCATGCAACTCGAGGAGGCTTTTTTCGCAGGCCATCCTAGGACTGCATCGGACCCACTGCAACCGGGGATCCAAAGACGGCTCCATCGTCTCGTTCCTACAAAATCGCTTGTTCCGTCTCGGGGTCGAAGAGCTTGATCTTGGAGGCGTCGAGGGCGAGAAGCATCCGGTCTCCCCTCCTAGCCTGGCTCTCGGCCGAGACCCGCGCCACCAGCATCTCGTCGAAATCGTCGGCCGAGCCCCCGCCGTCGACACCGGAATCGCCGGTCATGTGCGCGACGGAATCGAGGTGCACGGACTGCTCCTGTGGGATACCGAAGTACAGGTACTTCTCGCTCCCCATACTCTCGATGACCTGCGGCTCGACCTCGATGGTGTTGGGCGCGTTCGTACTACCTATCGCCGCCCCCTCGGCGAGCGTCGCGTCCTCGATGTGCTCGGGGCGTATTCCGAGGACGACCTCCTCGCCGGCGTAGCGCCCTAGGTCCATGCCTCGCTCCCCGACCGCCGAGCGGTCCAGCGGGATGCGCGTCCTCCCGAAGGTAGCGGCATAGCCGCCGTTTTCTTTCTCGAGGCGCGCCCGCATGAAGTTCATCGCCGGAGACCCGATAAAGCCCGCCACGAAGACGTTCTTCGGGTTCTCGTACATCACCTGCGGGGTGTCGACCTGCTGGACGACGCCGTCCTTTAGGACCACGATGCGGTCGGCCATCGTCATCGCCTCGGTCTGGTCGTGGGTCACGTAGATCGTGGTCACCCCGATGCGGTTGTGGAGCTTGCCGATCTCCGTCCTCATCTGCACGCGCAGCTTGGCGTCGAGGTTGGAGAGGGGCTCGTCCATGAGGAACGCCTTGGGCTCTCGCACGATCGCCCTTCCCAAAGCCACCCGCTGGCGCTGTCCGCCCGAGAGGGCCTTGGGCTTGCGGTCGAGGAAGCGCTCGATGGAGAGTATCCTCGCCGCCTCGTCGACCCGGCGCTCGATCTCGGCCTTGTCCATCTTCTTGAGCTTGAGCGCGAAGCCCATGTTCTCGCGGACGTTCATGTGCGGGTACAGGGCGTAATTCTGGAACACCATCGCGATGTCGCGGTCGCGCGGCGGCAGGTCGTTGACGACGTTGTCGCCGATAAAGACCTTGCCGCTAGATATATCCTCGAGGCCGGCGATCATGCGTAGCGCGGTGGACTTGCCGCATCCCGACGGCCCGACGAAGACTATGAACTCGCCGTCCTTGATGTCGAGGTTCATGTCTCTGACGGCTACGACGTCCTCGCCGTAGATCTTGCTGACGTCCTCTAGCGTGACTTCCGCCACTTCGGACCTCCTCTTTCTAGGGAGCATAGCCCCCATCCCGAACGAACCCCACCAAAGCTCGCTGCCCCATTGATGTGCGCGCATTCTAACTCAGGTGCATTTCACTCCGCTATGGGAGGCCCTTTTTGATATCCGCGATCCGCAGAACGGAGTCTTCTATACGCTCGCGTGGTATCTCCCCGGACTCGACGGCGGCGACCACGGCGTCGTAGGCGTCGGCCTGATCCTGAGGCAAGCCGGAGACCACGAGGAGATCCGCACCCGCCGCCACCGCCTCGACCGCCGCCTGCGCGATCGTCCCTCCGCGCTTCGCGCCCTCCATTGCGAGGTCGTCCGTTGCGATCACTCCGCGAAAACCGAGCTCCTCACGCAACAAACTCATCGCTCTCGGGGAGAGGCTCGCGGGGCGCTCCGGATCGATGGACGGGTACACGAGGTGCCCTACCATGATCATCGATACGCCGGCCCCTACCGCGGCCCGAAAAGGCGGCAGGTCCGTGGCCCGAACCTCGTTCATGCCGTGCTCGACGCGCGGGTATCCGACGTGGGAGTCTTCGAGGGCGGGGCCGTGGTTCGGAAAGTGTTTGGCTGCCGAGACCACGCCGGCTTCTTCGAAACCTTTCACGGAGGCGGCGACCATTCGCCCGACGAGGTCTGGATCTTCTCCGTAGGAGCGGTCGCCGATCGCGGCGCCGGAGCCGGTATCCGCAACGGGGGCGAAGTCCGTGTTGATGCCAGCACCGCGGAGCTCGCGGCCTATCTGCGCGGAGATGCGACGGGCCTCCCCGGGGTCCCCGCGGAGCCCAACTTCGGCGGCAGGAGGATGCGGAGCGACCCAGGGGGCGTGCTGAACGGCGCCACCCTCGTGGTCCACCGCGATGAGGAGGGGAATCTTCGGCTCCGTCGACATCGAGAGCTCCTGTAGGGACGCGGTCAGGCGACGCGTTCCTTCCTCGCTCTCCATGTTCGGGCCGAAAAGGATGACGCCGCCGATGTTCCGCTCCCGGATCATCTTCTCTATGTAGTAGTCGGGCTCCGTCCCGTTCATGGAGACGACGAACATTTGCCCCACCGCATCGCGCACGCTCATACGACTGGCCTCCTTCCCGCTCGTCTCCTGCGCCGGTACCGTCTTCGTGGTAGCTCCGCCCTCGGGAGTTGGGGAACCCCCGCTCCCACAGCCGGCGAGCAGCATCGCTAGCGGGATCAGGAGGGCGAGTCTGGTACTCTTCGTCACGTTGTTACCCTCGCATCTCGTGGTCTGTGTTGGGCGCGGTCAGTTTAGCGGTGAGGACCACCCCTTTCTCGGTTATGCTCCGTATGTGATCGAGTTGTCCTACGATTCCGGCACCCTCCTCGCTAAGGTCCCCCACGGGTCTCCCCCACCCCCCGAGCCGTTCGTCTGGGACGCGCGCACGGCGCAGTGGAGGGCACCGGCCGGGGCGTACCGGGACGTGATCCTGGGCCTCAAGGCCTCGGAGATTCCGTATACGGATCGGGCAGCCAGCTTCGAGAAGCTGAGGCTGGAATCGAGGGTGGCGATGGAGCCGAGGCCGTATCAGAGGGAGGCTCTGGGCGCGTGGCGGCGCGGGACGCCCGAGCTGCGCGGCGTAGTCGTGCTGCCGACCGGGGCAGGTAAGACGGCGGTGGCGGTGAGCGCGATGGAGAAGCTCGGTAGGAGCACGCTCGTCGTCGTACCGACGCTCGCGCTACTGAAGCAGTGGTACTCGATCCTCCAGGACTCCTTCGGCCACGCGGTCTCTGTGGGGCTCCTCGGCGGCGGCTACCACGAGGTCACGCCGCTCACCGTGACTACCTACGACTCGGCGTACATCCACGCGGAGAGGTACGGGGACCGCTTCGGGCTCGTGGTCTACGACGAGGTCCACCACCTGCCGGCGGAGAAGTACGCCGTCGTGCCGAAGATGCTCCTCGCCCCTTACGCTCTGGGCCTCACCGCCACCCCCGAGCGTCCCGACGGCGGGCACGGGCTCCTCCCCGAGCTCGTCGGCCCCGTAGTCTACCGGCTCTCGCCGGAGGACCTCGCCGGCACGTACCTCGCGCCCTTCGAAACCGTACGTATCCCCATCCAGCTTACCGCCCAGGAGCGGGTCGACTACAGCGTCGCCGATGCGGTGTACAAGGACTTCCTGCAGAAGCACCGCATCTCCGTGCGGTCGCCGGAGGATTGGCAGCGGTTCATCATGGTCGCCTCGACGAGCCACTCGGGGGGACGCGAGGCGCTTCTGGCGGCGCGACGGAGGCAGGAGCTCCGGGCGAACGCCGAGCGCAAGGGGGCCACGCTGGAGAGGCTCCTCAAGGAGCACTGGTCCGACCGGACGATCGTGTTCACGAAAAGCGTCGAGGAGGTTTACGCGCTCTCGGAGAGGTTTTTGATCCCTGGCATCACCTACGAGACGCCGGCCCGGGAACGCAAGGAGATCCTGGACCGCTTCCGGATCGGACGCTACCGCGCCATCGTCGCCTCGGATGTCCTGAACGAGGGCGTGGACGTGCCGGAGGCGAACGTCGCCGTGATCCTGGCCGGCAGCGCCTCCCGACGCGAGTACGTCCAACGCCTCGGACGCGTCCTCAGGCCCCGAGAGGGCAAGAAGGCCACCCTCTACGAGCTCGTCACCGAGGATACCGGCGAGGAGGCCGTCTCCCGCCGCCGCACGGAGCCATACGCGGCCAACAACGTAGGAAGTGCCACGTAATGCTACGCGGCGAGCACGTCATGGCGCGTTTGCAACGCGGAAGGCTCGTCCCCCACAAGCTGCAGCCCGGAGACCGACACGTGCGAGAGGCCTCCGAGAGGCTCATCGGCCTCTACGCGGAACATGCATCGGCGAGGGGTACGAGGGCGCGCCTGGAGGAAGAAGCGAACCTGCTGGAAGAAGAGCTCGGCCCACGGCTCGACGTGCGGCGGGGGTTCAAGATCGTGCGCGCGCTGGCGAAGCTCCTCGAAGAGCGCGCGAGATGGGCGCCGCCGACGGAGGTCGACCCCTACACCATGAGGACCCGCGTCTTCGAGCTTGCAGCGGCCCTCCCGGAGCTTCCCGCCGAAGGGAGCCTACTGGAAGGCAACACGCGCGAGGACGTGCTCCTCCAGGTGGGCCGGGAGACCGGCGTCGAGGACCCGTCCTCCCTCATGTACGCCGACCGGCAGGGGGCGCAGGTCCTGTCGGAGTTCGAGGTGCCCACGCCGGAGGAGCTCGTGGGGAGGTACAACGTCGCTCAGGTGCAGGGGGTCCTGTATGGGGCGAGGGGCCTCACGGTGGACCTCGGGCCCGGCTCCGACGCACGGCTCGTCTTCCACTACGTAAAGCTGCTCGGCCTGATCTACGCCGTCGAGCCGACCCGCAAGGGCCACCGCCTCCGGCTCGACGGTCCCCTCTCGCTCTTCGGTGGTACCCGCAAGTACGGCCTCAGGCTCGCCAAGCTGATCCCGGGCCTCCTCCTCACGGAGCCTTGGGAGCTCCACGCGGACGTCCAGTGGAAAGGTCGCGAGGCGAGCCTGGAGTTGAGCTCGGAGACGCCGGGCCTCCGGAGCCACTACTCGGGCCCGGCCGGCCCGTCTCCTGAAGGCGAGGGCGACGTGCGGGGCGCCTTCGAGAAGGCGTGGGCGCGGGCGAAAGACACCGGGGGGTGGGAGCTCGGGGAGGGGCCCGGCATCCTTGCGCTACCGCCCCTGAAGACCGCGCTCGTGCCGGACTTTACGCTACGCGAGGCGGGGACGGGCAGAGAGGCGCACCTGGAGATCCTGGGGTTCTGGTCCGAGAAACACCTCATAGAGCGCGTGGCGCTCGTGCGCGAGGCGGCGAAGCGCGGTCACAAGGTACTCGTCGCCGTCCCGGAATCCCTGGGCTCCTCGCCGGAGGCGCTGCGCGACGCGACCGAGGGGGAGGTCGTCCCCTTCAAGAGCCGGTTGGACGTCAAGAGCGTCCTTGCCGCGCTCGAGACCTAGCGCCGGTCAAGCTGCAAAAGGGGCTACGTCGCGTGATCCCGGGTCGGGCGGAGGCCAAGGGCTTCTCCGGGAGCTCTCCGGGGGAAGAACCGGCCATGGAACAAAGAGGCGAGAAAAATGTTGTCGTCATACAGACCAGGTGCGGTCCATCAGCTCAACGCGCGTCTTACCCTCTGCTCCGAGCGCGAGGGGTTGCAGGCGTAGGCCCGGGGGCTTGCGTCTCTTGAGCCGGTGGAGGGTATTCGGGTTGTTCTCGGCGGCGTATGTCTTGTCGTACTTCTACGGCTCGGCGAACGCGGTGATCTCGCCGGATCTAGCGAGTGAGCTCTCCCTCGGCGCGGGGGATCTCGGCTTCATGACGAGCTTGTTCTACGCGACCTTCGCGGCGGCGCAACTGCCCCTGGGGGCGGCCCTGGACCGCTTCGGCCCGCGCCTAGTAGTTCCGGCATTTATGCTCCTCGCCGCGGCGGGGAGCGTTGTTTTCGCTTCGGCCGATTCCTTTGCGGCGCTGGCGGGCGGCCGCGCCCTCATGGGTGCGGGGATGGCGGCGGTATTGATGGGGTCGTTCAAGGCTTTCAGCTTGTGGTTTTCGCCGGAACGCTTCGCCGCGGCGGCAGGGCTCGTGATGGGTATCGGGGCCACGGGCGGTCTGCTGTCGGCGACGCCCCTGGCCTATGTCAGCGAGCTCTTCGGGTGGCGCTCCGTGTTCTTCTGGGGGTCCGGGGCCGTGGTCGCGAGCGCGGCTGCGATCTTCTTTCTCACACGAAACGTGCCGCCGGGGATGGCGCTGCCGCGCATCCAGGACGGGGTGACCTCCAAGGGCTTTCTCGAGGTCTTCGCGGACGCGCGGTTCTGGAAGATCGCGCCGCTCAGCTTCTTCGCGGTCGGGGGGCTGCTCGGGGTGCAGGGCCTCTGGGCGGGCCCCTACCTCTTCGACGTGGTGGGGCTTTTGAAGGTCCCGGCGGGGAACGTGCTGCTGTTTATGGGCGGCGGGGCGGCGATAGGCGCGGCGGCCTCCGGGATTCTCGCCGGCCGGTTCGGCTTCTACCGCGTCGTGCTGCCCTGCGGGGCGGTCTTCGTCCTCTGCCAGCTCGCCCTCGCCGCACGATTCTCCCCCGTGGCGGTGCCCTACCTGTTCTTCGGGCTCTCCGCCGCAGCATGCGATGTGCTGCTCGCGCACGCTCGCGCGGTCTTTCCCCCCTCGATGACGGGGAGGGCGGTCACGGCCGTGAACTTCTTCGGGATGGGGGGTGTTTTCGTCCTACAGTGGGCCTTCGGCCTCGTCCTCGACGCCTCCCAAGACACCGCCGGAGGCTACTCGCCGGGGGGCTACGCCGTAGCCTTCCTGCTCACGGCGGCGGGGACCGCGGCCGCTCTTATCCTCTACCTGCCGCTCGCGCGCAAGGACGGGCTCCGCAAACGGGAAGAAGGCATCAAGCCCGTGGCATGAGCATCGCGGCGGCCCGTCCCAGGTCCACGTTCCCCCCGCTGACGATCACGCCGACGCGAGAGCCCGGTTCTGCTTTCACGACGCCTTCGAGTAGGGCTGCGGCGGACAGGGCGCCGGTGGGCTCCACCACGATCTTCATGCGCTCCCAGATGAGGCGCATGCTGCGGAGGATGCCGTCTTCGGAGACGGTAACCATCTCGTCGACGTGGCGCAGCACGAGGGGGAACGTGACCTCCCCAAGGGACGGGGTGCGGACCCCATCGGCAATAGTGTCGGGGTTCTCGATCTCGTGCAGCCTGCCCGTGCGGAAGGACCTCGTGGCGTCATCGGCGCTCTCGGGCTCGACCCCGACGACGCGGCAGCCGGGCGAGAGGGCGCGGGCGGAGACCGCGGATCCGGAGAGCAAGCCTCCACCGCCGCAGCATACAAGGAGCAGGTCGAGCTCGCCCACCTCCTCGAAAAGCTCCTTCGCGGCCGTCCCCTGTCCGGCTACGACATCCGGATGGTCGTAAGGCGGCACCAGCGCGAGGCCACGCTCGCGGGCAATAGCGCCCCCCACCTCCTCGCGCCTCTCTTCGAAGCGGTCGTAGGTCACGACCTCGGCACCGTACCCGCGCGTCGCGGCGAGCTTGACCTCCGGGGCGTCCTCGGGCATCACGATGGTCGCGGGCACCCCGAGCAGGCGGCCCGCGAGCGCGACGGCCCCGGCGTGGTTGCCGGAGGAGTAGGTGACGACGCCACGCTCCTTCTGCTCATCGGGGAGGAGAGAAAGGGCGTTGTATGCTCCGCGGAACTTGAAGGAGCCGGTGCGCTGAAAGCTCTCGCACTTGAAGAAGACAAGCGCACCGGCGCGCTCGTCCACCGTGCGCGACGTGAGGACCGGCGTCCGGTGGGATTGCCCGGCGAGGCGTACCGACGCGGCCTCGATGTCCTCGAAGACCACCGCCGGGTCGGGGAGGTTTGTTCCTTCCGGAGCCCTGGTTTCCTTGCCCTTCAAGAGATCCCCCTTGCGCATGCGCCACGAAACGAACACCGACGGCCGAAATATATAATGCGGACGTGAGCAGCGATGCGAGATCCCTCCTGGCCCTGACCCTCGGATGCACGGTCGCAATGGCGCTCTTCGGTTTCGTGGCGAACGTCTTCTCCTTCCGAAGCACCTTCGAGGGGTCGGGGCGTGAGTTGCTCCTGCAAACGGCAGCCACGGCCGTCTACCTGGGGCTGGCCCTCGTCCTCGTGTTCAAGGGCGGCTGGAAGGGTGTCCTCGCCGCGATCGCCATGATCGTTTGCGCGACCGCAGTCTCCTGGGCCCTCCTCCCGCTCTCCCTCGGCCTCGCGGGCGTGTCGGATCCCGAAGGTTACGCCGAGAGGTTCGGAGACTTCCGCAAGCCCACGTACGCGAGGTGGGCGACGTTCGACGTAATCTTCGTGGGCGGGAGCGCAGCCCTGGCGCAGGGCCTGAGGCTCATGGCTCACGTGGACCCTAAGGGCCGTCGGGACGAATAACCTCGATGGGCTCGTCCTCGTTGAAGTTCAACAGAAAGACCTCGCCCTTCGCGTTAAAGTCATAGGCGGAGCGCGGCAAGAAACCGCTCTCCGAGTCCTCGACCTCGACCTCCGTTACGAGACGGCCCCTCCCCTCGCAACGCTTGCAGGGGAAGGGCCGCCAGGATGCCCCGTCGTTCCCGCGCCCCTCGCAGTTGGGGCAGGTCCGGAAGGACGTGTAGCGAATGGTCAGGGTCCTCATAACGGGGAGCGGGGTGTTTCTTGCAATCCTTCATGCCCTTCCAGAGCCGCGAAGGCGAAACGAGCGTTGGGGAAGGTGATCGAACCTCCGGCTATCACGCCTATTTTGATTGCCTCCACGATCTCCGCCCGGCTCGCCCCCTCTCGCCGGCACCCGTCGAGGTGGTAGAGGACGCACTCGTCGCAGCGGGTAGTCACGGAGATCGCAAGCCCCATTAGCTCCTTGTGTTTACGGCCGATGGCGCCTTCGGCGTAGACCTCATCGTCGAGCGCGCCGAACTCGCGGAAGAAGGCATCGGCCTCCGCCATCCGCTCGTTGAGGGCTGCCCGGCGCGCCCTCATGTCATCCGGCGACAAACGCGGTCGTCCCGTTACTCCGGGGTGGACTGCTCCGAGCGCCAGCTCTGCTGGTAGCGGATCTGCTCTTCGGTGAGCTGCTCGGGCTTGACGCCCATGGTGTCGAGCTTGATGCGCGCGACCCCCTGGTCCATCTCCTCCGGGAGGGGCTGTATGCCCGGCTTGATGTCCTTGGCGTGGCTAGCAAGGTGGTGTATGCCGAGGGCGTGCAGGGCGAAGGTGAGGTCCATGATCTCCACCGGATGTCCGTCGCCGGCCCCCGAGTTGAGGAGCCTACCCCGGGCGATGACGTGTATACGCCTGCCGTCCGCCATCTCGTACTCGGTGATGTTCTCGCGGACCTCGCGCTCGGCGACCGACATGTCCTTGAGCGCGGCCATGTCGAACTCGTGGTCGTAGTGACCGGCGTTGGCGAGAATAGCCCCGTCCTTCATCCGCTCGAGGTGCTCGGCTCGCAGCACCCGGACGTTCCCGGTGCCGGTGAGGAAGAAGTCCCCGACCTCGGCGGCCTCCAGCGAGTTCATAACCTCGTAGCCCTCGGCGAAAGCCTCCAACAGCTTGACCGGGTCTGGCTCGCAGACGATCACGCGTGCCCCGAAGCCGGCGGCGTATTTCGCGAGCCCGCGGCTCACCCACCCGAAGCCCATCACGACGACCCTCGCTCCAGAGAGGAAGAGGTTGGTGTTCGCGAGCAGGCTCACTATGGAGGAGTGCCCCGTGCCGTAGCGGTTGTCGAAGAGGTGCTTCATGCGCGCCTCGTTGATCCCGAGCACCGGGAACGGTAGGACGCCCTCGCCGGTCATCGCCCTGACCTTGAGGATGCCGGTCGTCGTGGTCTCGGTGGCGCCCTCGACCTTGTCGAGCAGGTCCGGGTGGCTCTCTATGAGGCGCCCGACAAGCTCGGCGCCGTCGTCGAGGAGGAGGTCCGGCTCCGTCTCCAGCGCCATGTGGATGTAGCGCTCGAAGTCTTCCTCGCTCGGGTCGTGCGTCGCGAAGACGCGGATGCCCCGCTCGACGAGCGCCGAGCAGATCGCGTCCTGCGTGGAGAGCGGGTTGCTCCCGGTCACCGTAACGTCGGCCCCGGCCTCGTGCAGGAGCACGGCGAGGTAGGCGGTCTTCGCCTCAAGGTGGACGGTCACGGCTACCTTGCGTCCCCGCAAAGAACCGTCGGACAGCTGGTCCTTGGCAATGGTGTTCAAAACCGGGCAGTGCTGTGCGGCCCAGTCGATCTTGCGCTGGCCCTCAGGCGCCAGACTGGGATCCTTGATTACGGATTCTTTGATCACGCTATTCTCCCTGCTCGCTCTCTGTGCATGCCAGTTTACAGGCATCTCGCCATGCATACAGGCACCGGTTCAGAACGTCACCTTCCTTGCGAGCGGTGCCACACCACCAACGGCACGTGTTCTCCTTGCCATCTGGTCAGCTTGTCTGTTCATCGTAGGGCTTCGATCAAGCCTCCGGGCGATGTACTGGTGGTACACGCGCTCAACCGGGACGCGGACCGGGTGGTACGGCTCGCCGACCAGGCGCGTTCGGAGGGGTAGGTCTCAGTAACTACCCACAAGCTGACGAGCATCGTCGACCCCAAGCACGAGCGCGAGGTCCCGACGACGTCGACGAGGCCTTCTGGGAGGAGTCCGAGACCAGCCTGCGTCACCAGGGCAGGACGACTTCCAACTAGCTGGCCCTGATGGCCCTCGACGGCGGCGTGGCCGCCACGGGGTTTATGGTCACGGGCTCGCCTTAGACGGTCTCACTGGTGGCGGCTTCGCTTATCGCGCGGGGTTTCGAACCGCTCGCGAAGGTGCCCATTGGCCTGGCGCTGACATGCTGGGCCGTGGTGGGTAGAGGCCTCGCGTCCGTGGGCATGGGCTACCTGGCGCTGGCGATTGGAGGAGCGGCGCTTGTCTTCGCCCTGCTGCGCTTGACGGGTGTAGGGACCGTCTCGGAGTTTCTGGGGAGCTCCGAGACGAAGGTAATTACCGACCCGGCGCTCCGCGAGACCCTCCTCTGGTCATTCGGGGCCCTGGCCGGCATGATAATGCTCGTCGCGTACCGTCGCAGCGTCATCGCAGACCCGCTGATCGCACTGGCGATAGCCCCGGCCGCCGTGGTCGGCATAGCGCTGGCGGCGAGCAGGCCGGAAATGGCCTACCAGGGGCTCGATTTCAGCCTGGCAGGCCCGTCTCCGAGCCACCGGACACGCCCCCGTCCGAAGCAGATCTGGGCCGTAGCACCTCCTCCAGCACCTCCGGACGGTTGGTCATGATCGCATCGGCGCCGAGATCCAGAAGACGACGCATCTCCCTGGGGTCGTCGATGGTCCACACGTCCACCCTCACGCCTCGTGCGTGGGCCGCCTCCAGAAATCTCGGCGTGACGACACGCGTGCCGCGGCGCTCGACCGGCACCTGTAAGGCGTCGTAAGGAGGTTGCAGGAAGCCCTCGAGGTGCAGCCGGCTCAGGTAGTAAAAGGTCACGATTTCACGTGCCGAAGCCCCGGTGCGAACTTTGCCGCCGGAAAGTTTTCGGAAACGTCTTACCGGCCTCGCCCGCCCGGAGACCACGAGCGCGCGTTCCTCGGCGCCTTCCTCCTCGATGATGCCGAGCAGCGCCTCCTCCACTCCGGTCTGGTTCTCCTTGATCTCGATGTTGACCGCGAGGCCCGGGAACTCCCGGAAAACCTCCCCTATCTCCGGCACCCGAACGCCCCGGCCCCGGTATGGATACGTTGCCCCTCCATCCGCGGTGAAGCGGTACCCGGCATCCAGACCCTTCAACTCCGCGAGCGTCATCTCACGCACGAGCCCGTCGCCATCCGTCGTCCGGTCCACGGAGTCGTCGTGGATCGCCACGACGTGCCCATCGAGCGTCATATGTACATCTGTTTCGAGCCCGCGGGCTCCGCTCGCTGCGGCGAACCGGAACGCCTCCATCGTGTTCTCCGGCGCCTGCGCCGAGGCTCCCCTGTGCGCGAAATCGACGGGCCAGCCCCGGTCGACAGAACGCCCTTCCCTCTTCGCTCTACCCCTGCGAAGCGCGACCAAGGCTACCGCCCCTCCGGCCGCGACCGCCGCAAACAACCTACTCTTCCTCATGCGCGGAACTTAACACATGCCGTCCGCACGCTCGCTGGTAGACTCGGTGCATGATCCTCCCGAGGGCCACAGCCCTGGTCTTTCTCTTGTTCTTCCTTGCGGCCTCGTGTGGGTCCGAGCCTCCCCTGACTTACGTCTCGCTCGGGGACTCCCTCGCAGTCGGCGTCGGCTCCTCAGACCCGCGCGAACGAGGCTACGCCCCGATCTATCGCGGCATCCTGGAGGAGGAGACGGGCCGCGACGTCCGCCTCGTGCAGCTAGGCGTGAGCGGCGAGACGAGCGAAAGCTTCCTGAGCAGCACCGACCCGCAACTCGCCCGAGCAGAGACCGCGCTGCGCAAAAACCCGGGCGCCATCGTCACCCTCTCCCTCGGAGGCAACGACCTGCTCCGCGTAGCAGACGGCACCGAAGCCGAGCGCGAAGCCGCCCTCGACCGATACGCGAAGAACCTCGACCGCATCCTGAAAAGCCTAAAAAACGCCTCCGATCCCGAGCCGCGCATAACCGTTCTCGCCCTTTACAACCCCGCCCCCGGCAGCTTTACCGATGAGTGGGCGGGGAGGCTAAACGAAACCATAAGGGCCATCGCGGAGAAGAACGGCGCCGCCGTCGCCGCCGGCGACGAGGCGTTCCGCGGCCACGAAACCGAATACGCCCATCACGCCCGCTACCCCTGGGACATCCATCCGACGGACAGAGGGCACGAGGCGCTTGCCCGAGCCTTTGCCGAAGCTTCTACCGGTGCCGCACCCACGACCTGAGGTGGCCGCGGCATCATGCGCGTCCGGACGGCCCTCCGACTGCACGGAGCCGAGATAGCCCGGCGAACGGGGCCAGAACAAGCCTATCCGATGTACATACCCTTTCTTTCGTGCTCACGATCTCACCTTCCCCGGCCAGAAGCCTGCGCGGCCGACCAGCAGCACGAGAGCGGGGACGAGGAGCGTCCGGATCACGAACGCATCGAGCAGGATGCCTAGGGCTACGGCAAAACCCACCTGCAGGAAGTCCTGGAGCGGTATGAGCACGAGTAAGGCGAAAGAGGAGGCGAGAGCGACCCCGGCGGCGTTTATAGTCCGGCTCGTCCCGGCGAGCGCCGCCGCGACTGCTTCGGGGAGGGGCTTCTCCCTGGCCTCCTCCCGGATGGCGCTCATGATGAATATGTTGTAGTCGCTCCCGAGGGCGACGAGCAGGATAAACAGCGTGAACGGCACGTAGTAGACGACCCCGTCCTGTCCCAGAATCGTCTGGAAGAGCACCTTCGAAGCCCCCAGCGTAGCCGCAAAGCTCAGGACCGTGGCCCCGAGCAGATAGATCGGAGCCACGGGGGTGCGAAGGAGCAGCGTTAGCACCACGAATGCAGCCGCGAGGACGAGCGGTGCAACGCGGGCGAGGTCCTCGGCGGAGACGGAGCGGGCCGCCTCGGCGAGGACGGCCTGCCCACCGACGTCAGCCTCGGCCCCCGCGAGCCCCGTCCGTTCGAGCATGGCGGGTAGGTCCTCCTTCAACCTGTGGATCTGGTCCAGAGACTCCGGCGAGTATGGATCGTCGTATGGGACAAGCAGAAACCGGACGCCGTCGCCATCCGGCGCGACAAACGGCACCCGGGGTAGTATCCCGCCGCTCCCCGGCCCGAGCACCGCCGCAAAACCGCCCGCCCCCCACAACTCGTTCTCCAGGCGCCCGAGCTCGATCTCCCGGCTGGCGATGCCCTCACCCTCCACCACGACGTTGATGGGCGAGACGATCCCCGCCGGAAAGCCCGCCGAGAGCGCCT
>JADDPY010000460.1:0-9435 GCA_016781635.1 Rubrobacter sp. | reverse complement strand
GGCGCGTCATCGGGGAGGGCGTCGACCTGGTCGAAGCCGACCCTAAGACCGGAAACCCCCAAGGCCGCGACGAGCAGCCCGGTCCCCAGGACACCCGCCACAAGCCCCGGGCGTCGCACCGCGAGACCCGGACGCCGCGCGGGCTCGCCCCTCTCCTCCACGCCCCCGAACGCCCCGCGACCCAGGATCGCCAGAAGCGCCGGGACGAGGGTCAGCGTGATGAGCGTAAGAACGACGAGGGCCAGCCCGAGGCCCGGCCCGAGCGTTTTGTAGACCTCTAGTTCCGCCCGGACGAGCACCGCAAAGGACGCGACAAGCACCGCCGCGGAAGAGAAGATCACACCGCCCGCCCGCTCGACACCGAACCTTGCCGCTTCCAACCGCGAGCTCCCCGACCGCAGGGCCTGGCGCGTTCGCGAGAGAAGGAACAGCGCGTAGTCCGTCCCCACCCCGAACAGCAGCACCACGATCACCGGCTCGACCTGTGATGGCACCGGCGTCCCCCATTCGGTCGCGAAGAAAGCGATTATCCGGAGCGTCAAAAAGGTAGCGAGCCCTATGCTCGCCAGAGGCACCAGAGGCGCTACGAGCGACCGGTAAGCGAACGCCAGTATGCAGAACACCACCAGCGCCGTCGCCAGGGTCACCTTCCCGAGGTTCCCCTTCACGGCGGAGATAGTGTCCTCCTGCACGGGCCGTATGCCCGTGACGTGAACGTCGAGCGGGCCGCTGTCGAGGGTCCGCCGGATCTCCTCTACCCCCGTCCGTATGCTCGTGCCGCTTGCCCCGGCCTCGAAGAACAGCAGCACCGGAAAAGCTCGCTGCCCCTCGGCTACCTCGCGTCCGACGAGAGCCCCCGGTACCGCAAGCGGCACGGCCAGCTCCAACCGACGCGGCCCATAAGGACCATTGAGATACCGAACATCCTCCTCGATAACGTCTCGCTCGCCGGCGTCGATGCCCCCGGGATCCGAATAAACCAGCACGGCCGGTGCCTCCACCGACCCGAGTACGCTCGGCGGCCCCCGGAACTCGTCCCGCGATGCACGATCCGACAAGTCGGGCTCACTCGATTCACCGGAAGCGGAGGGCCGTTCCTCGGGTGCCGGCATCTGCGTCTGCGATCCGGGAGGGGCCAGGGCGGCGGGTCGAGAAGCCGCGCTCTCTGCCTCCGGGACGAGGTTGGAGATTCCACCTGTCAACCGCTCGTCCAGTGGCGGCAGGTAAGAGTAGGCCCAAGCCGCCGCGACCAGCCAGAGCAACACGATGACCCACCGGAGCCGGACGATCCCAAGCCCGAGGTAACCGAAGAAGCCTTGCGCAGAACGAGTAGAAACCGGACGATGCACCGCTCAGGAGTTTACAACGCGTTCACGAAGTTGAATCCATCAGAACCGTCCCTTATACTCTGCGAGCTCCTTTGTCGGGGTGGCGGAATTGGTAGACGCGCTAGGTTGAGGGCCTAGTGCCCGTTAAGGGCGTGGGGGTTCGAGTCCCCCCTCCGACACTAATTTACCTCTCCCATTCGAATGCCACGCTTGGCGCACGAACCACGAGCTTCTTACCACCCCAACGTTGTGAAAATGGGCACTTGGCAATATACGGCTAAGTGTATAATCTTGTTAGGAGTCGCTCGTTCTCCCCATCCTCCCCGGGCGGCTCCTTCTTTTCAGCCCTCAATTATTACTTGGTCGCTCGAAAATTCCGCAGAAAGAAGGGCGGGGTCCCTTGAGGAAAACCCGCCCTTCTTTCTGCATGCTCGCTGCGCTCTAAGGTTGCCGATTAACTAAGGAAGATCAAAGCCACCGTCGAAAGTGCGAAGAGGGCAACCACTATGAGGGTGAGCCGCGTCAGGTTCTTCTCCATAACCGTCGTGCCGGAGAAGGTGCCACCCATACCGCCGCCGAGAGAGGAGGAGAGGCCCCCACCCTTGCCGGAGTGCAGGAGGATCATCCCGATGAGGGCGAGGCTGAAGATCGTATGCAGAAATGCCAGTACGTAAACCATGCTGGCTACTTTACCATACGTCCCTAGGAAGCATCCCGGTCCCGGGAGACGCTGTCGCGCGCCGCTTCGACGAGCTCTGCAAAGGAGTCGGCCTCCAGGGAGGCGCCCCCGACGAGCCCCCCGTCCACGTCGCTTTGCGCCATGATGTCGGCGGCGTTGGCGGGCTTGATCGAACCGCCGTACAGGATGCGAACGCCCCGGGCAAACTCCTCACCACCGAGCTCGCCGAGCAGGCCACGGATCTGCCCGATCGCCTCCTGCGCATCCTCGGGGGAGGCAGTTTCACCAGTCCCTATCGCCCAGATAGGCTCGTAGGCGAAGACCACGGCGTCCCCGGAAGGAGAATCCAGCGCCTCCATCACGGCGCGGACCTGGCCGGAGACCTTGTCCCACATGCCGCCCGCGTCGCGCTCTTCCTTCGTCTCCCCGACGCAGATTATGGGCATGAGACCCGCATCCAGCGCGCGCGTCGCCTTGCGAGCGACGGTCTCGTCCGTTTCTCCGAAAAGCTCGCGCCGCTCCGAGTGACCGACGATCACCGCCCCCGCCCCGACGTCCTTGATCATGGGCGCCGACACCTCCCCGGTGTACGCCCCCGAGTCCTCGAAGTAGAGGTTCTGAGCCCCCGCGATGATGGCCGAGTCCTCCGCCATCCTCCCGACGGTCGGGAGCGACGTGAACGGCGCGAAGACGGCCACGTCCACGTCGTCGGTGAGGTCCGCAACCCTCGGTAAGAGCCTCGCTACGTAGTCCTCGGCCTCCCGGACCAGCTTGTTCATCTTCCAGTTTGCCGCCATCATCGGCTTTCTCTCGTTCGCCATGGGCTACTCCCCCCTGTCGATCCTGTCCGGCAACACCGCAACACCAGGCAACTCCTTGCCCTCCACGTACTCCAGCGAGGCCCCGCCCCCCGTCGAGATAAAGCTCATCTCTTTCTCCAGGCCGAGCTTGCGCACCGCCGCTACGGAGTCCCCGCCGCCGACGATGCTTGTCGCCCCGCTCTCGGCGACGGCCCTCGCGACCCCCTCGGTCCCCTTGGCGAAAGCATCGATCTCGAAGACCCCCATCGGCCCGTTCCAGAACACGGTCCTGGCATCCGTGATGTACGAGCGGAACGTCTCGACCGTCTCCGGTCCCACGTCCAGACCCATCATGCCTGCCGGAACCTCCGAGACCGGGACGACGCCTGCCTCGACACCCTCCTCCATCGCCTCGGCAACCACCACGTCCACCGGCAGGACGAGTTTGTCGCCGGCTTCCCCGAGGAGCCGCTTCGCCTCCTCCAGATAATCGTCCTCTACAAGAGACTTGCCGATCTCATAGCCTTGCGCCTTGAAGAACGTGAAGCACATCGCCCCGCCGATAAGCAGCGTGTCCGCGACGCCGAGTAGGCTCTCGATCACACCGAGTTTGTCGGAGACTTTGGCCCCGCCCAGGATCGCGACGAACGGCCTCTCCGGCGTGCGCAACACGCTATCGAGGTAGTCGAGCTCCTCCTGCATCAGGAGCCCGGCGGCGGCCGGCAGCTTCTCCGCTACCCCGACGGTCGTGGCGTGCGCCCGGTGGGCCGCCCCGAAGGCGTCGTTCACGTACAACTCGGCGAGGGCCGCTAGCCCCTCCGCAAGCTCCGGGTCGTTCTTCGTCTCCCCAGGGTAGAAGCGTGAGTTCTCAAGCAGCGTAACCCCACCTTCCGGCGCGTGGGCAAGCGCTGCCTCGATCTCCGGACCGACCGCGCCATCCAGCTTCTGGACGGGAGCGCCGAGAAGCTCTTCGAGACGTTCCGCGACCGGGTCCATGGCGTACTTCGGGTCCGGCTCGCCCTTGGGACGTCCGAGGTGCGAGATCAGCACAGGACGAGCGCCACGCTCCAGGAGGTCGCGCAGCGTCGGCAAGGCGCGCCGGATGCGCGTGTCGTCGGTGACCTCGCCACCCTTCACGGGCACGTTGAAGTCGACCCTGACGAGCACCCTCTTCCCCCCCACGTCCAGGTCCCTCACGCTCTTCTTGTTCAATACGTGTCTCCTAACAGAGGCCGCAGTCTTCGGGATATCTTGTAGGACTATCGCCGCTTACGCTTGCAGCACGGAATCGTAAGTCGAACCGAGTATCCCGCTTGTAAGGCAATGAGCCGCCAAGAGAAGGACGATACCGGACACCAACCTTATGCCGAACATGAGGAGGACTTTGTCGCCGGATCTTGTTCGACGAGCTACGGACGCTCCCCAGCATGGATTCGGGGCGGAGATAATTCCGCCCCGAAGAAAATTCTCCTAAAGCTTCTCACCGATAAAGCGGACGATGTCCACGGTACGGTTGGAGTAGCCCCACTCGTTGTCGTACCAGCCAAGGACCTTGACGTTGCGGCCGGTGGACATGGTCAGCTTGGAATCGAAGACGCAGGAGGACGGGTTGCCGACGATGTCGCTGGAAACCAGCGGAGCCTCAGAGTACTCCATCACATCCGCGAGGTCGCTTGATGCGGCCTGCTTGAAGGCGTTGTTGACCTCCTCGACGGAGACTTCCCTCTCCACGCGCGCGACAAAGTCGGTTATGGAGCCATCGGGGACCGGGACGCGAAGCGCCATGCCGTCGATCCTACCCTCGAGTTCAGGGTAGATCACGGCCGCCGTCCTCGCCGCCCCCGTGGAGGTGGGGATAATGTTCTGGGGTGCGCTGCGGGCCCTTCGGGGGTCCTTGTGCGCCGTATCCAGCAGGCTCTGGTCGTTGGTGAAGGCGTGGATCGTCGTCATGTAGCCCGACTCGATCCCGAAGTTCTCCTGCAAGACCTTGACCATCGGGATGATGCAGTTCGTGGTGCAGGACGAGTTGGAGACGACGTCGTGGCTCGCCGGGTCGTAGGTCTCGTGGTTCACCTTGTAGACGAACGTGGCGTCCGCGCCCTTGGCCGGCGCGCTCACGACGACCTTCTTCGCGCCGCCTTCGAGGTGCTTGGCGGCACCCTCGCGGTTCGTGAAGATGCCCGTGGACTCGACGACGACGTCCACGCCGACGTCGCCCCAGGGGATCTGGGCGGGGTCGCGCTCGGAGAAGGTTTTTACCTCGCGGTCGCCGATGCGCAGGATATTGCCCTCGACGCTCACGTCCTCCGGCCAGATGCCGTGCACCGTGTCCCGCTTGAACAGAAGGGCCATCCCCTCCATCGGGGCCAGATCGTTCACCGCCACGATCTCAACGTCCTGACCGCTCTGCATCGCCGCCTTCGCGGTGAGCATCCCGATCCTACCGAAACCATTTATCCCTACGCGTACCGCCACAAGCCTCTCCTTCGCTAGATCATTTCCAGCTTACTATATTGTCCCCCCTCCGTCGGGAGGCTAAATTGAGGGGGGATCCCCCTCGTTTCGCCCCTTCCCGGCAGGCCCGTTGGACGCCCCCCCGGCGATCTCGATGAGCCTCCTGAGCCGGTGGTTGGCAGCACTCTTCGTGAGGCCGCCGAGGTGGGCGAGCTCAGCGAGGGAGGCGTCCGGGTTCTCCAGGCGCAGCTCCAGCATCTCGCGGAGCGCGGGCGGCAAACTCGTGGGGTCCAGGTTCTCCAGCGCCTCTCCCTGAAGGGCGGCGGCGACGGCGGTGCGGCTGGCGTTGGCCGAGTCGAAGTTGGTGACGCGGTTGGCGTTCGCCTTCGCCTCCCCGACGATGGCGCGGGCCTCGTACTCGAGGACGGCATCGTTGAGCCCCATGCGCGCCAGGATCGTGGTGACCCCCTCGGCGCTTTTGGTATAGGCGACGTACCGTCCCCGGCGATGAGCAACCTTCAAGGGCACGGGTGAGAGGTCGGCGACACGCCGCACGAACTCCTCGCTCTCGTGGACGAATTCGAGGTGGTGGCCGCGCCGGTAGCCGGGTCCGGTCAGAGAGCCCGCGCCCTGAAAGGCCCCGCGAAGATAGGAAACCCCGGCCGCCCCCCCTCTCGTGGCGCCGCTGCGCTCGACGCGCAACTCGTCCACCGCCTGTACGGCGCGGTTCCCCCCGACCCTCACCGCGTAGCGCTGGCGTCCGAACGAGCCCGGGGACGAGGGGTTCAGCCTGGGCTCCAGCCCGAACTCCGAGCGCCAGAGGCGCATCACGGATCGGGCAACAGGCGCGCTGGTGGTGCGGATCGTCACGCCCGTATCGTCTACGGTCCCGGCGGCATCTAACAAGCCAGCGAGCTCCGCCCTGCGCCCCGGACCGGGCTCCGCGACCCGGGCGGCCAGCTGCCGACGGAGCTCAGAGGCGAACGAGGGCAACCTCGCGCACCTCTTCGGCGAGCCGGTCCGCGTCGTGGCGCAGGGAGAGCCGGGCGGCGGCCTCGCGCGAGATCAGATCGACCTCCCGGACCCGAACACCCATCGCGCGAATTCTCTCCCCATCGACCACCACCGGAGCAGCCCCCTCGGCCCCGTAGCGCTCCACAAGCTCGGCGCCCAGAGGACCCGCATGCACGAGCACGTCGGTGACGATAGGTCCCACGTGCTCCGCGATCGCCCGCAGGTGATCCGAAACCGCGTATCCGTCCGTCTCCCCCGGCTGCGTCATCACGTTCGCGACGTACACGATCGGGCCCGAAAAAGACGCCAGAGCCTCGCGCACCCCGCCGCCCAGCAGCGACGGAATAGTGCTCGTAAAAAGACTCCCCGAGCTCAACACCACCACGTCCGCCCCCTCGACCGCCTCGACCACGCCGACCGGGGCCGGCGAGCCTTCGGGCTCCACCGTAACCTTCTGCACGAGCTTTCCCGCCTCGTGGACCGCGGATTCGCCCCGGGCGATGGTCCCGTCGGCGTAGTGGGCGACGAGCGTCAGGCTCTCGGCGGCGGCGGGAAAAACACGGCCCTTCACACGCAGGAAACGCCCGGCCTGCTCGACCCCCTCACAGAACCCCCCCGAGATATCCGAGAGAGCCGCGATGATGATGTTCCCGACCGAGTGGTCCGAGAGCTCCCCTCCGCCCACGAAACGGTAACCAAAGACCTCGGCGAGCCTCTTCCTGCCGGCCAGCGCGATCAGGCAGTTCCTCACATCCCCCGGAGGAGCCACCCCGAGCTCCTGACGGAGCCTCCCGCTGGAGCCCCCGTCGTCGGCCACCGTTACGACCGCCGTCAGGTCCCCGACCCGATCCTTCAGGCCGCCGAGCAGCACGGGCAACCCCGTCCCGCCCCCGAACGCCACCACCCGCAAACCATCGGTCCTCTGCATCATAGGCAGTATAAAGCGCCCTACCGCGCCGCGAACCGGTCGCGGTCGTGTGGCTCCGTGAAGTCCAGAATAGGTCCCTTCGGTATGATCCCCGTGGGGTCAATGCCCTCGTGGCTCCGATAGTAGTGCTTCTTTATGTGGTCCATGTTCACCGTCTCGGCGACGCCGGGGTACTGGTAAAGCTCCTTCGTGTAGTTCCACAGGTTCGGGTAATCTACGATACGCCTCAGGTTGCACTTGAAGTGGCCGTGGTAGACCGCGTCGAAGCGTACCAGCGTCGGGAACAGGCACCAGTCGGCCTCCGTGATGCGGTCACCGCAGAGGTAGCGACGCTCCCCGAGGACCGCCTCCCAGTGGTCCAACGCCCCGAAAAGCTCCGTTACGGCCTCCTCGTATGCCTCTTGAGAGGTAGCGAAGCCGGAGCGGTACACGCCGTTGTTGACGGGGTTGTAGATCTCGTCGGTCACCCGGTCTACCTCTTCGCGGAGGTCGTCGGGGCAGAAGTCCAGGTCCGCCCGCGCGCCCTCCACACCGTCGAACTCGTGGTCGAGCATGCGGATAATCTCGCGCGACTCGTTGTTCACGATCGTGCCCGTCTCCTTATCCCACAAGACCGGCGTCGTAACCCGACCCGTATAGCCCGGGTCGGCCTTCTGGTAGACCTCGCGGAGGTGCCGGGAGCCGTTCAACTCATCCGGCACCTCACCCGGCTCGCCGAACCAGCCCCAGCCGTCCTCCCCCATGTAAGAACCGACCACCGACATGGAGATAGCGTCCTCCAGCCCCTTGAGCTTACGCAAGATGATCGTGCGGTGCGCCCAGGGGCACGCCAGGGCGACGTATAGGTGATACCGCCCTGCCTCGGCCCCGAACCCGCTCGAACCGTCGGCCGTGACCCTGTCCCGAAAAGAGGTAGTCGAACGGACGAATCGCCCCTCCGAGTCCCTCCGGATACTATCTTCGGTCTTCCACTCCCCCTCGACCAGCATGCCAGGCACACGAAACCTCCGATTTTCTAGTTTTCAGCCATTAGCGATAGGCTTCCTCAGCGAGACACGCCACCACTCTCAGACCACGATTCTAGCGGGTATCCCAAAGTCGCGAGGGTTAGTACTTACCGCTCCAGCAGCAGTGCCTTTCGCTCGCGGCCGAGGGCTGAAAGCTAGAAAGCTTCTAACGCCCCAGGTCCCGGTGCCGGACGAAAAGATCTATCTCCGGTCCGTTCACGCCCACTTCCTTGAGGTGGCGCGAGATCTCCTCGACGATGGCGACGGAGCGGTGGCGCCCGCCGGTGCAGCCTATGCCCAGGGTAAAGTAGGTCTTGCCCTCTGCCGCGTAGCGCGGGATCAGGAAAGCCAAAAGGCCACGGACATGGGCGAGAAACTCCTTGGTGTCCGCTTGCCCGAGCACGGCATCGCGGACGGGCTCGTCGTGGCCGGTCAGGGGGCGAAGCTCCGGATCGTAGTGCGGGTTTGGGAGGAAGCGGACGTCGAGGAGCATATCCACGTCCATCGGCGCCCCGTGCTTGAAGCCGAAGGAGGTCAGGCTGACCGAAAGCCGGCCCTCGTGCGACTCGACGAGCCGGGCGAAGCGCTTCTTGGACTCGGCGGCAGTAAGGGACGAAGTGTCCACGACGACATCGGCGATCTCCCTGAGCCCCGCGAGGTCGCGGCGTTCGGTACCTATCGCTGCGAGCACATCACCATTTTGTGCGGCGGGGTGAGGCCTCCGGCTCTCCTTGTAGCGGCTCACGAGCGTCCGGTCGTCGGCCTCGACGAACACGATCTGGGGCTCCCAGCCGCTCTCCCACTTGACGAACTCGAGGCCCGATACCAACTCCTCCCCGAAGTACTTGCGCCCGCGGATGTCAACGACGACGACAACGCCGGCCGAGCCGCTCCCCTCCGGCGGGGCGAGTGCCAGCACGTCCGGGATCATCTTCGGCGGCAGGTTGTCGATGCAGTAGTAGCCGACGTCCTCGAAGGCCTTCAAGAGCCCGGTCTTCCCGGCCCCCGATAGCCCCGTCACCATAACCAGACGCCGCCCTTTCGGGTTCGAAGACCTGTCAATGAGCGGGGTTTCCTCGCTCACGGTACCTCCGGGGCATCTTGCGCTAAAGAATCCATCGAATGGCCCGAGCGTACCACCGTAGGCCAGGGGTGACAACGACTCCCCATATATTTACAGCAGTTATCACAGCAGCTGACCCGCTCGTCGGTAGCCGCAGTGTTC
>JADDPY010000491.1 GCA_016781635.1 Rubrobacter sp. | reverse complement strand
AAGCTACAAGAGCTCAAAGACCTTGGCTTGCATATTGTGGTTCAGAACTTCGGGGTGGCCCACTCGTCGCTCGTCCGGCTCAAGCGCTACCCGCTGAATTACATGAAGATCGACCGTTCGTTGGTCGTCGGGCTCGACAAAGAACCCGAGAGCGCGGCTATCGTCGAAGCCACGATCAGCCTCGCTCACGCACTTGGCTGGGCCGTGACCGCGCACGGGGTGGAGACGGCAGGTCAGCTCGCGCGACTGCAAGAGCTCGGGTGCGACCTGGTACAGGGCTACTATTTCTCGAGGCCCATCGTCGTCGAAGAAGCCACCGCGCTCCTTCAAGCTGACTTCGACCGTCGACAAGAATCAAAGGCGTAGCCCAACCGGTATCGCCCGTACCCGAGCGCCTCAGTCAAGAGCGCTGACCTCCGCGGCGCAGGCGCTATTGTTGCTGGCTCTGGCGGACGATCTCCTCTAGCTCGCCCTCCAGAACCCCGAGCGCTTCTTCTGGCGTTACATTGCCCCTTAACGAACGCACGAACTGCTCTGCCATTTTGAGGGACATGTCCGAGTAGTAGGGTGAGATCGGACGCGGCCGGGTATTCTGGATAGCTTCCTGGCCGAGCTCGGCCACCCGAACTTTCTCCAGCACCTCCGGGTCCTCGTAGAGCTCCTTGCGCGTCGGGAGCACGGAGCCTTCTACCGAGCGAATCTTCTGCTGCTCGGGGGCGCTCATGAACCGGATAAATTCGTAGGCGGCGTCTGCCTGCTTGGAGTTGGCGTTGAGGAAGAGGTTCCAGCCTCCCAGAGAGCTGTAACTCTGAAGGCCCTCTTCGGCCACGGGCATCGCAGCAATACCGATCGTTGCCGGGTCTATCTTCGACTCGGCCGGGTCCGAAGCGAGGGCGTACATCCGGGGTACGTTGCGCATAAAGACCGCGCCTCCGCCCAGAAAAAGCGACGCCGACTCCTGCTCCTTGTACTGTGAGACCCCCTCCGGGGCGACCCCTTCGGCGACCATGCTCCGCTCTATTTCGAGGCCCCTCCGCGCCTCCGGACTGTTTATGACGACCGTTTCTCCGTCGAGGACGTCCCCGCCGGAAGTCCAGATGTATTCCAGCGCGTTGACGACCCCGCCCTCGTAATCCGCCCCCTGGAAGACGTATCCGTACCTCGTCCCGGAATCCTCGCGGACCTTTGCGGCCATCCCCTTGAGCTCGTCCCACGTCTTCGGGGGCTCGGAGAAGCCGCTCTTCTCCAGGAGGTCCTGACGGTAGTAGAGCATGCCGGCGTCCGTGTACCAGGGGACGCCGTAGACCTTACCCTCGTAAGTGTTCGCCTCGATCGTGGCGGGGAGAAAGGCTCTGCGCTCGTCCTCGGGGAAGCGGTCGGAGAGGTCGGCGATATAGCCGTTGGCCGCGAACTGGGCCGGCCAGACCACGTCGCCCCCGATCACGTCTATGCTCGTTTCTCCAGACTGGAACTGGGTGTTGAGCTGGTCGAAGTGCTGCCCGGAGTCGGCGGGCATCTCCCGCAGCTTCACCGTGATGCCTTGGTTCTGCTCGTTGAACCGGTCTATGAGCTTCTGGACGCTCCCCGTCGGGTCCGGGAAGAACGAGAAGACGATCTCGTTTCCCCCGGCACCGCCTCCACCGCCTCCACCGCCTCCGCCGCAGCCCGCGACCCCGAGGAGGGCCGCCCCCGCGAGGCCCGCGCCGCCGAGCTTGATGAACTCGCGGCGGCCGATCTTCTTGCCCACAAAAGGCCTACGACGGCCGTTCCCCGACGCGGAATGCATCGCGCACATGAATCCCCCTTCTATCCTGTCTCAAGCCTTCCCCGGTCAGGAAGTATACGTGAGATAAGCTTCTAGGCGCTTGTAGCCCTCCACCAGGAGCGGGAGCTTCACGTGTTCTGTTCTCTGGTGCGCCTGGGACGGGCTGCCGGGCCCGAAGTTCGCGGCGGCCACGCTCTCCCGCCCGAACCGCGCGACGTCCGTCCAGGCCTGTTTTGGGCGTACGTCGAGGGCGGGCAGATCGTCGCTCCCCGCGATGAAATCCTGCAGCAAGGGGTGTCCCAGGTCGGCGGAGCCGCTCGGGGCGAAGTCCACGACCTCGAACGAGGCGTTGGAGCCTTTCAGAAGCTCCTCGAAGACGGCCTCTACGTGATCCTTCCCTCGCCCGGGGGCGAAGCGGTGGTTTACGTTGATCCAGAACTCGTCGGGGACGATGTTTTTGGCGCTCCCGCCCCGCGCCATCGTGGGGACTACCACCTCGTAGAACGGGAGCCCGTCGACCATGACCTCCTCGGCGGGGCGCTCGTGCAGTGATGCGAGGAACGCGCCCGCGGCCGTGAGGGCGTTCTCGCCCTGCCACGGCCGCGCGGAGTGCGAGGGCGTTCCACGGAAGGTCACCTCGATCTGGGCCGTGCCGATGCAACCGGCCTCCAAGGCGTTCTCCGTCGGTTCCAGGATGATGGCGAGCTCCGCGTCCGTCACCCAGGGGCACTCCTCGAAGACGACCTCCAGACCGTTCTCGGAGTAGGGGCCCTCCTCGTGCTCGTAGAACACGAAGACCGGCTCCGCCCACGAGGAGCCCCAGTCGAAGCCCTCCAGGAGCGCGAGCATCACCGCGTCGCCGGCCTTCATGTCCGAGGCCCCCCGGCCGTAGACGAGGTCCCCCTCGACCCGCACCGGAATGCCCCCCTCGGGCTCCGGCACCGTGTCCAGGTGACCGGCAAGGACCAGCCTCTCCCGCGAGACGTCCGGGCTCGTGCGGCTCACGATGAGGTTGTTCGCGATCCTCTCCACCCGCCAACCGGGGAGCCCGCCGACGCGCGCCTCAAGATCGTCGCAGAGCGTTTTCTCGTTGCCTATAACGCTGGGGCGTTCGAGAAAGAACAGGAGGGCTTCGAGCATCCTCTCCCTCACAGGCTCACCCCGAACTGCCTGAGGGCCTCGTTCAGCGAGGTCTTCTGGTCCGTCGACTCGCGGCGTTGGCCGATGATAAGAGCGGTCTGGAGCTGATAGGAGCCGGCCGGGAACTCCTTCGTGCGCGTCCCCGCGACGACCACGGAGCGCGCCGGGACGCGGCCCTTGTATATGACCTCCTCCTCGCCGGTGACGTCGATAATCTGGGTCGAAGCCGTAAGGACCACGTTCGCGCCGAGGACCGCTTCCTTCTCGACCCGCACCCCCTCGACGACGATGGCGCGGGAGCCGATAAAGGCGCCGTCTTCGATCACGACCGGCATCGCGCCCGGCGGCTCCAGCACGCCGCCGATGCCGACGCCGCCGGCGAGGTGGACGTTTCGACCGATCTGGGCCCCCGAGCCGACGGTGGCCCAGGTATCGACCATTGTGCCGCTGCCGACGCGCGCCCCGATGTTCACGTAGCCCGGCATGACGACGACGCCCGGCTCCACAAAGGCCCCGTAGCGGACGGTCCCGGGCGGGACCACGCGCACGCCCGCCGCGGCGAGATTTTTCTTCGTCGGGATCTTGTCGTGGTACTCGAAGGGGCCGGCCTGGATCGTCTCCATCTTCGCGACCGTGAAGTAGAGCGAGATGGCCTTCATTATCCACGCGTTGGAGCGCCACTCGCCGCTCTCGTCCTTCTCCGCCACCCGAAGCTCCCCGGAGTCGAGCGCGGCTATCGTGTCGAGGACGGCCCCCTCGTACTCCTCACCATCGAGCAGCCCCCGGTCCTCGAACGCCTTCTCTATAAGATCCTTCATGCGACATTCCCCCGATATGACGATAATCTCGTATCGAACCGCGCCAGTTTAGCAAGGACGGCCCACCGGCTCCCTTCGGTCCCACCCGTAGACGAAACGCTACATGAGCGGCTCCAACTCCCTCCTGGCGGGCTCTCGGTCTAGCGGAGCAGGGCCTCCCAGCGCTCTATCGCGGCCTTGCAGTCCTCCAGCCTGGGGACGAGGGCGACGCGGAAGTAGCCCTCGCCGCCGGGACCGAACGAGGAGCCGGGTGCGACGAGTAGTCCCTCTTCGAGGAGCTTGAGGGCGTAGGCTTCGTCGTCTCCGCCGTACTCCTCAGGCACCTCGGCCCAGAGGTAGAGGCTCGCGTTGGTCTGCGTCCACCGCAGGCCCGCCCTTTCGAAGAAGCGGGTAAAAAGTTCGCGCTTCTCCGCGAAGACGCGGTTGCGTGCATCGACGTGGGAGTCGTCTCGCCAGGCGGCGGTAGCTGCCGCGTACACGAAGCCAGGGCTCGCGGCGCCGATGGAGGGGCGCATCTTTTTGAGGGCGGCGATGAGCTCTCCGTCGCCCGCCATCATCGCCGAGCGGTAGCCCGTCATGCCGCTGCGCTTGCTGAGGGAGACGAAGGCGAGGGTCCGCTCCCGCGTCACTTCGAGGATGGAGGGCGGTGCCTCGCCGGAGTAGACGTCGTTGTAGCATTCGTCCGAGAATATGAGGATATCGTGCTCGTGGCAGAAGGCGGCGAGCTCCTCGAAGTAGGAGAGGCTCGCCGTCGCGCCGGTCGGATTGTGAGGGTAGTTGATCCAAACCGCCCGCGTCCTCTCCGGGTCGATCTCGCGCACCGGCAGCAGGAAGCCGTCCTCTTTTTTGAGCTTTATCGGGAGCGTTTCGCCGCCTGCGAAGACCGTCCCACGCTCGTAGACGGGGTAGCCGGGCGTGCCGTAGGCGACGCCGCGCCTCTCGTGGGACGGATGCAGGAAAGCGAGGGGCGTGTGGAAAACCGCCTCTTTGGAGCCCGAGGCGGGGAGGACCTCCGTGCCGGGGTCGAGCTCTACGCCGAAGCGGCGGCTCATGTAGCCCACAAAAGCCTCGCGGAGATCCTTCGTACCCGCGGCGCTCGGGTAGCGGCTCACCTCGGGGACGGCGTTTATGAGGGCCTGACGAATACCCTCGTCCGTCGGCTCACGAGGGTCGCCGGCGCCGAAGTCGAAGAGCCTCACGCCCTTCTCTTCGAGCTTCACCCTGCGCTCGTCGAGGCGCACCAGCGGGTAGGAGCCGAGGCCTTCCAGCACGGGGTTCAGGACCAGCGGGGACCTCTCGGTCTCGGGGCTCTCTCTGCGGATCTTCATCTCTCCCTTACGTCGCGCCGATGGACGCTACGGAGTATATTCCAGGAGCCCAGGGTGATTTACGGGTGCTCCCCGCCGGGTTTCGGACCCCGGGGACCGGAGAACATAGATGAGAGGAGCGCGGGAGCGCTTCTTTACGGTACGCCGAGCATAAGGAGGTAGGTCTTGGACGACTTCTACTACGGGGAGGGCGGCCTCCGTTGCGAAGGCGTCGCCCTCGCGGAGATCTCGGAGAGCGTAGGCTCCCCGGTTTACGTCTACAGCCACGCGGCCCTGGAGAGGGCTTACCGCGAGCTCGAGGAGGCTTTCTCCGGCCTCGACCACCTGGTTTGCTATGCGGTCAAGGCGAACGGTAACCTCTCCGTGTTGAGGGCCCTGGCCTCCTTCGGGGCGGGGGCGGATATCGTCTCCGGCGGCGAGCTCTACAGGGCGATGAAGGCCGGGTTCGACCCGAAGAAGGTCGTCTTCGCCGGGGTCGGGAAGACGGAGGAGGAGATCATGGCGGCCCTCGGGGAGCGCATCCTGCTCTTCAACGTCGAGTCGGCCTCGGAGTTGGAACGGCTCGAGGAGATCGCGGGGCGCTTCGGGAAGAGGGCGAGGGTCTCCCTGAGGATCAACCCGGACGTCGACCCGGGGACGCACGCCCACATCTCGACCGGGCAGGGCGAGAGCAAGTTCGGCATCCCCATAGACGAGGCCCTCGGGCTCGCCGAGAAGATCGGGTCTTACGGGTGCGTCGACCTTTTGGGGATCCACCAGCACATAGGGTCCCAGATCACGAAGATCGCGCCTCACGCCGAGGCCATCGAGAAGAGCGCGGGGCTGATCGAGGAGCTCAAGCGCCGCGGCTTCGACATCAAGTACTTCAACATCGGCGGGGGCCTGGGGATACGCTACAAGGACGAGGACGTCCCCGCCCCGAAGGAGTACATCGACGCCATCCGGCCCTCCCTGGAGGCGACGGGCGCGAAGATCCTGTGCGAGATGGGCCGCTACGTGGCAGGGAACGCGGGCGTCCTGTTGACGCAGGTGGTTTACCGCAAGAAGAGCGGCGCCAAGAGCTTCCTCGTCGCTGACGCCGGCATGAACGACCTCCTACGACCTTCCCTCTACGACGCCCACCACGAGGTTCGCGCCGTGAAGGAGAATGGTTCGGGCTCGCTGAAGGCCGATCTCGTCGGGCCGGTTTGCGAGTCGGGAGACTTTCTGGCCCGCGACCGCGAGCTCCCCGACGCCGCCGAGGGGGACTTGCTCGCCCTCATGGGCGCCGGGGCCTACGGCTTCTCCATGGCTTCAAACTACAACTCCAGGCCCCGCGCCGCCGAGGTAATGGTCAAGGGCGACCGATGGTCCGTCATCCGCGAGCGCGAGCAGAACGCGGACCTGATCAAGGGCGAGGTCGTGCCGGCGTTCCTGTAACGCTTGCCTCTGGCCTTCGTCCCCCGGGGTGATCGGGAGGCCCGGGCTGTAGGGACGTCCGAGTGCTTCGGGCGTCCCTACTCGTGCCGGTGCTACTGCCCTTCTTCTACCTACTGTCCTCCGTTCTGTATGCCCTCCCTCACCCGCTGCTCGGCCTCGCGGGCGCCGTCTTCCACACGTTGCGTGACCTCCTGCTCGACCTGCGTTCGGCCCTTGTCTATCTCTTGCTCGACGCGTTGCCTGCCCTTATCCACCTCTTCCTGCGCTCGCTGGCGGACCTCTTCTTCCACGCTTCCGCAAGCGACCGCACCCGATAACGGGACGAGAGCGACAACGAAAAGGGTAAGGAGCTTTCTTCTCATGCTTATCCTTCCTGAATGGTAGAACTATTCTACCGGTCCCTTCTCCCGGTGCGGGGTACCAAAACCTCGTCCCCGCTCGTTTGTGGACTGGCCGCGCTCGAACCGCGGCTTCGCCGTTGCGCGCTATATCGAGGGGGCGGTTTGGAAAATTCCATACTACCGGGATCGACATTGCCGTATCGCCCCGGGATACAAGTCTCGGCTTGTCGAGCCGACTATGCCGGAGAAATAGGAAGCATTTTTGTTTGCAGAGGGAGCTAGCTCGTTAGGGAAAGAGCCGGTGAACGAGGCGATCGGAGACGGGACCGTCAAGCTCTCCGAGGTGCTGTCGGCGCTCTCGTACGCCCATAGGCCTACCGCGAGGCCATGCCGATGGAGAAGATCCTCGGGATCATTGAGAAGGAGAGTGGGGAGAAACTCTCCCCGGAGAGCTTCGAGGCGTTGAGGCAGATTGTTTATAGGGGAGAGCTTTAGGGGTGAACCAGGAGGAGCCATTCCGGTCGGAGGCACGCTACGGGCTACGAATGCCGATCCAACTTGAAGGGACCGGGCGACCGCCTCAAAACGGACCGCTGCGTCATCTACTGCCCCGGAAAATCCGGAAGACGTGGCGGCGTCTTCGCCTTCGTAGATCCCGCGATGTCTTCGGCGCGGCGGTTGTAGCAGAGGGCATCGAGAATGGCAGGCCCATCTCCCGGAGACGAGGTGCAAGCTCGGCCGAGGCTATTGCTTATCGCCCCCTGTGCTTTACTAGAATTCTTGTGTTTCCAGGCAGCCCGGGGTTTGTAGCTTCTAAAAGATCGAGCTTGCGCTCAGTTGCGCCGATTGCGGGTGCTCGAGCGGGCGCCTCCCCGGCGGTTGGTGAGCAGGAGGGTAAGCCTCGGACGGCCGCGGGCGAGGGAGCTATCCAGGGAGAACGCCTTCGCGGCGGGGCTCAGCAGGATGACCAGTGAGACCAGGGCGACGAGCAGGTTGATGTTGAGGAACTCGGGGGCTCCGAGTCCCATCCCCAGCCGGGGGCCGCCAGCCGAGAAGAGAAGCGCGAGGCTGAGGAGGATGCTGCCCAGAGCAGCCGGGTTGGTGAGGAGGCCCAGGATGAGGGCGAGACCGAGGAACAGCTCCCCGAAGCGCGAGAGCTGCGCGAAGAGCTCGGCGTTCGGGACGACGATACCGCGCATGATGCCCTGAAACCAGGGGGGCGCCACCGCTACGAACCCTCCGGCGTCGAGGCTGGCGGCGAACTGTTGGGGGAAGCTCGGGCTCAGGAGCTTCTCCAGCGCTCCGTTGAGCCAGACGGCCCCGATCAGTATCCTCACCCACGCCATGCCGTTCACCTGTGTGCCTCCTAGTCGAGGGTACGGTTTGCGTGCGTATTCTACGCATGCGCGAAGGACCCGGTTCGTGTGCCGCTGCATTTGCAGCGTACGACTCCATTTCGTCGGATCGTGTATAGACTCAAACCGTTGCGTGGTAACGCAGGTGCGGAGAGGGAGGAGCGAGTTTTGGCCGAAGAACATTTGTCGCGGGCGCGGTTTATCAGGCTGGGGGCGGCCCTGGGCGTGGCCGCGGCCAGCGCGTCGGTGCTTGCCGGGTGCGGCGGTGGAGGAAGCGGAGGAGCCGGTGGGGCCGGGCAAGGCGGAGAAACTACCGGGAGCGGCGAGCCGGACCCGGCGGGCAATCAGCCGGGTGGCGAGACGGCTGACGCCGCCGGGGACGGCGAGACGACCGCGACCGAGGTCCAAGGGGGGACGGCGATCGCCCAGGAAACCGACGTGGCGCCGGGCTCTGCCATCGAGTTCACGGATACCGACTCGGGACAACCGGCGGTCCTGGTCCACCTGCAGAACGGCGATTTCGCGGCCTACTCCGCCGTGTGTACCCACCAGGGCTGTACGGTGGCCTACCAGGACGGGAACCTCGCCTGCCCCTGTCACGGCTCGGTCTTCGACCCGGCGGCCGGCGGCGCGGTCGTTAGTCCCCCTGCCAACCGACCCCTCCCCGAGATCCCGGTCGAGGTCCGCGACGGTGGGGTGTTCAGGGCGTAGCGGACGCGAACGGCGTCCGGGCTGCGCGGCCGGGGTCGGCTATTTGTGGCAGAGTTCTCGTGGAGGGCCGGAGCTTTCCGGTTCACGAGCGATGGCTGACGGCTACGGGCTAAAGTAGAATGCGGGCATGGACCCCATGGAGGGCAGAGAAGAGAGGATAGGGCTCGGCGGGGCGGCGGCGGTTCTCGGCCGGTCGCCGAGCACGGTGCGTCGGTACGTCGCAGAGGGACGGTTGCGCGCCGAACGCGGCGTCCGGGGTGGCTACAGCCTGCTGCTGCGCGAGGTCGAGGAGCTCGCGCGCGTTTTGAACGGTAATGCCGCGGACGGGGGCGAGGAAGAGGAAATCTTCGATGGGGAAGTCCTCGGGGACGACTTCCCTTACGGCGACGAGGCGTCTTCGCGCCTTCCGGCGGTGCCCTTCGAGCGGTACGAGCGGCTGTTGCAGCAGGGGCAGGATTACAAGACACGCCTCGAAGAGCGCAGCCATCAGATCGAGGAGGTCCGCAAAGAGCGGGACGCCGCGCGCATGGAGATCGACCGGCTGTGGTCCGAGATCGAACGGCTCAACCTGATCGAGTACCAGCGCGAGCTTCAGGAGAAGACGATCTCGACGCTGGAGGGGGAGAAAGCCAGGCTCGAGGAGGAGCGCGAGCGCCTGATGAAGGAGCGCATGGAGCTTGTCGATGAGAAGTCCTCCGTCTCCGAGGAGCGTACCCGGCTAGAAGCGGAGATCCAGGTCCTCAAGAGCCGCGGCTTCTGGGCCCGCCTCTTCGGCGGCTAACTACCCTCGCCCCCTCTCACACGAACAAGGTATGTGCCCCGGAGGTTGCTCTATCGTTGAGGTTATCCAGCC
>JADDPY010000272.1:1908-2150 GCA_016781635.1 Rubrobacter sp. | reverse complement strand
GGCTACCGGGTGGACGTACACGTGGAGCACCTGTGGTACGAGGAGAAGGAGGTCCTGCGCGGCGGGGGCGTCCAGGCTTACGCGGGCGACATACGCGCCGGGGTGGGCGACAGGGTGCGGGTAAATGGCAAGCTCCAGCGGCCCGAGACGAGGGAAGATGGATTCGATTACGGGCAATACCTACAAACCCGGGGCATCTCCGGCGTGATCTACGCAAAGGGCGTCTCGCCGGTGGACGACGA
>JADDPY010000272.1:1048-1786 GCA_016781635.1 Rubrobacter sp. | reverse complement strand
AGTTAGAGGAGGCGTTCCAGAGAAGTGGCATTACTCATGTTCTCGCTATAAGCGGACAGCACGTCGCGGTATTGGCGGCCATGATCTACGTCGTCCTACGTCTCTTCGCAGTGCCGATGCTCTTCCGTAACCCGGTCACGCTGGGGCTCATGTGGCTCTACATCTTCGTCGCGGGCGCGCCGCCGTCGGCGATACGCGCCGGGGTCGTCGCGACCTTCGTGCTCGCAGCACCGCTCTTCGGACGCCAGATCTCACCTCTCCACTTCATGACCACGATGCTCGCCGCCGTCCTCGCCTGGAACCCCCTCCTCCTCTACAACCCTGGTTTCCAACTCTCCGTCGCCGCCGTCTTTGGCATACTGCTTTTGAGGAAACCCCTGTTGTCGCTGGTAAAGAGCACCGTACTACGTCCCGTAAAGGAGCCGCCGGAGCTCCTATCGAACCTCCTGGCCGTCTCTTTGGCCGCGCAGATAGCCACCGCCCCCATCGTCGCAGCGAGCTTCGACGAGGTCTCGGTGATCGGGGTGCTCACCAACCTCGTCGCCGTGCCGCTCTCCGGCCCCATACTCACCCTGGGCCTTCTCGGGACCCTCGCCGGCAGCATCTTCGTGCCGCTCGCCTACCTCATCAACGCCTCGAACGGGTTCCTCGTTACCGTACTCGCGTGGGTCGCCGAGGCGGCCTCCGCCCTACCTTTCGCCGCCGTCGCCACACCGGGGGCCACGCTGCCCCTCGTCG
>JADDPY010000272.1:587-1034 GCA_016781635.1 Rubrobacter sp. | reverse complement strand
GGCTGCCTCCCCGCCGCCGTCGCCGAAGCCACGTTGCCGGAGGAGCGATGGCCCAGGGCTGCGGGTTTGCTCGTGGGATGGGCGGCGCTCTGGATCATACTGGTCGCCGTGCTCTAGCTTCTGAAAATGGACGAAGGAGAGAGGGCGTGGGACGCTGCAGAAGGGGTACGGTACAGTTTCTGAAAGAGGCCAGACCTCTCCTATAGTGCCATTCCTGCTCGGCGGAGATCTCCTGTTCGGCATGGCCCCGAAACACAGCGATAGGTTATGCATATCATAAAAACACTGCAGCAATACGCAAGCGGAACCAAACGCTAGTTCAACTTTGGGGGTGTCGCTTGGTGGCGAAGCCCATAGGGCGGCATGTATATAGCTGTGGTTAACGTACAGTTGCAGGCTGGCGGAAGAGGATCTACATACACTCTAACGTGAGGAGACCTCTACTCA
>JADDPY010000272.1:0-357 GCA_016781635.1 Rubrobacter sp. | reverse complement strand
GGGGGAGCGACGGCCGGGTAAGAAGTTGTTCCAGAGAGGCATAGGATATGATCGAGGCGTTACTCTTCGTTGGTACCGGCACTCTACTCGTGCTCGGCTCAGCGGCCCTCGTTATCGCTACTCTCACCTTGCGCAATGCCCGGAGGTACGTGGAGCTTGCCGAGGTCCGCATGGAGCGCCTCAGCCAGGGACAGGCCCGCCTTCTGGAGTTATTAGACGAAGGAGACCGGGTCCCGGAGGGGGCGTCGGAGCAGCGAGGGAGATCGGCGGAAGAGCTGGAGCGCCGCGCACGCCGGGACGCCGAGCGCAGGATCGAACATCTGGAGCGGGAGCTCCGGGAGTTGCGAGGGATGCCGC
>JADDPY010000484.1 GCA_016781635.1 Rubrobacter sp. | reverse complement strand
CTCGTCCGACGGGTCGTCGGCAGTCGCTGGGGCTCTTGAGGTCCGCGCAACCATCCAGCACCGGGTAGGTTAGCGGCTTGGGATCCGGCCTCCTGCAATCGGTACGCTTCGCGCTCGTGCTGGGGCTGCTCGTGGTCGGAGGGCTGCTCCTCTACGAGCTTATCGGGGTCGTAGAGGTCCTGGTCCTCGCCCTGCTTATAGCCCTGGTCCTCGCCCCTGCCGTGGACTTTCTGGTGGGGGTGGGCCTGCCGCGTTCTCTTGCGTTGATCGCCGTGGTGATGGGCGTGGTCGTCTCGTTCGGGCTCCTCGGCTACATAGTGGTACCGCTCCTGCTGGACCAGGGCGGGGAGTTCGTGACCCGGGCCCCTGGCGTGGCGCGCAGGGTGCAGGATTACGCACAGGGGATGGGCGAGCGCTACCCGGCTCTGGGGGGGAGCGGTTCTGATGGTGTGGCCAGCCTCGACCTCACGGAGGCCGTCCAGCAGGTCATACAGAGGGCGGGAGAGCTTTGGAGGATAACCACCCGTGGGGCCGGGCTACTCCTACAAGCCGTGGGCGCCGTGGTCATGGCGCTGTATATGGTCTCCAACCCAAGGCCGCTCCTCAACGGAATCCTGGCGCTCTTTCCGCTGAACAAGCGCGGGCGGGTTGAGGAAATCCTGGACCTCATAAGGCGGCGGGTTTCTGGTTGGATCCTCGGTCAGCTCGCGGCGATGGCCCTGATCTTCGTTCTCACCTGGATCTCCTTGCTTATCCTGGGCGTCGAGTTCGCCTTCACCTTCGCCGTAATCACGGGCGTGCTGGAGATCGTGCCTTTCTTCGGGCCCATACTGGCCGCCGTCCCCCCAATTCTCGTCGCCTTTGTCGACTCCCCGACGAAGGCCCTGCTGGTAGTAATCGTCTACGTGGTCATCCATCAGATCGAGGCACACATCGTCTCCCCGATGGTGATGGCCCGCAGCGTGCGGCTCCACCCCGTCGTCGTCATCCTCGCCGTCCTCGCGATGGGGGACCTTCTCGGCCTCGCCGGCATCATCCTCGCCGTCCCGACCGCCGCCGTCGTCACCGTTCTCCTGGACGAGCTCTACGTGAAACCGTTAGGCGCCGCTCCCGCTCCCGAGAACCCGGAGGAGCCGGACGCACCCCCGGGTGGCCCCAAGGGCAACCGCGAAACGGCGGGCCGGACGGGTGCCTCGCGCCCCTGATGAGCCCGTAGCCGGGCCCGCTTTCGGACGTGTGTTCGGGGTGACGGGTTAGGTTATCATTTCGTTTATGAGCACAGTAATCATCGTGGTTGTGTTGCTGGTGGGCGTACTCGTTGCGGCCTCCGTCGCGCTTGGGCGGCGTACCGACGAGGTAGACAGCGCCCCGGACACCGAGTACCTGGAGCTCGAGGGCAGCTGGATCCGCTACCGCGTCTTCGGCGGCGGCCCGCCGGTGCTCCTCGTACACGGCTGGCTCTCTTCCGGCAGAATCTGGGAACGACTCGCCAACCGCCTCGCGCAGCGTTTCACCGTCTATTCCCTGGACCTCAGCGGCTTCGGGGAGTCGGACAAGCCTATCTCCGGCTATGGCGTCCGATACGGTAGCCGCCTCCTGTACGCCTTCTGCGCCCACTTCGGCCTCGCGCGGTCCGCCGTCGTCGGGCACGACATAGGTGGCGCCATGGCCGTCAAGCTCGCGGCCGACCATCCGGACGTCGTGGGCAGGCTCGTCCTCGTTGCCACACCGGCCGACGAGGACCAGATGGACCTGCCGACCCTCCTCTGGCTTTCTACCCTGCCCGTCATCGGGCCGCTGTTTTACACCCTGGGCCGCTACATTCGGCCCCTCCGCCAGCTCTGGATGCGTCCGTTCGTCTCCGATCCCGACGACCTCACCGAAGAGGTGATCGACGACGCCGGGATGGCAACGCCGGCTTCTGTAACCAAAACCCTCAGCGTCGCCCGTCGAGAGCTCGCGCGCGGACGGCTCGTCCGCCAGGCCGGCATCATAAAAGTACCCGTCCTCGTTATCGTCGGGGAGGAAGACCAGATCGTCGACCCCCAGGCCGCCTCGGAATGGGCCCGGGCTCTCCCAACCGTCGAGGTCGTGCTGACCGAAGACGCGGGTCACTTGCCGATGCTGGAGCGTACCGGCGAGTTCAACGCCCAGGTCCTCGCCTTCCTTACCGGGGACGGGCGCTACCTGGATGCGGTGGCCGAAGAGCCGCTGCACGAAGAGGACGCGGGGGAGTTTTTAGACGACACGGAACGCGACGAAGCCCCCGAGACCTCCGCCGAGGATCCAACCACCCCCAACGTCATCCGCAAGCGGCGTGGTCGCTACGATGCGCCCGAGGGGACCAGCTCCGAAGAGGACCCCGAAGCCCGAGATGGCGAGTCCGACGACGCGAACAACGCCGGGCGTCAAGCCTTCTCCAGCAACGGGAGCGAGGATCGGCCCCGGGTCCACCGCCGCCGGGTGAACCCGACGGACGAAGGGGACGAGGGACCGTCCTCCGAGGTGCCCGAAGACATTTTCCAGTGGCCCGAGGCGTGGAAGGAGTTTCGACCGCGTGATCAGCGCCCCCGCCGCCCGGATCAGGAGGAGCCCGAGGGACCCGACGACCCGGACGGCCGTTGATTCCGGCCTCTGCCCCGAACCTGTCCTAGATCTCCTTGCGCAGGTAAAGCCAGTTTCGAATGCCGAGGAAATAGCCCGTGAGCCGCGAACGCTGCTCCGAAACCTCCTCGTACCCGTATGATTCATATAACCTGAGGGCCGGGATGTTTTCGCCACTGACGTGCAGACCTACGGTGGATTTCCCCGTCTCGCGGGCTAGGTCCTCGGAGGCATCGAGGAGGGCACGGGCCATTCCCTGGTTGCGATGGGCTGGGGAGACGACCAGCCGCTCCACGTAGGCCTCTTGGAAACTCGCGGCGTAGCGGGGATATGACAGGAGCGTCGCAGCCCACGAGGCGCGCAGGAAACCCAGAGAACGCTCGAGCGAATCCCACAAGCCTCGGGAGAGGGCATCATCATCTGAATCCCCGATGCGTACCCCAACGCTCCCGGAGATCTCGCCCGTAGCCGAGATCTCGACCACCAGCGAGCGGACCCCACCTATGGAATGCTCCAGGCGGACCCACTTCTCCATGATCCACACCGAGCGATCCATCCCGCGCCCGAAGATCGGGCGGAACTTATCCAGGAACCCCTCGACGACGAGCCCGGCGATTTCGATCTCGTCCCGGACCTCGGCCTCGCGCACCGTATAAGTCTCCTCGAACATCGAAAGATCGTAGCACTAAAGCTAGTCACCCGGTCAGAAACCACCCTCTTCAGGCGTTCTGCTGACCGTGCGACTAGCTTATAAGCCTTTTGCGCATAAAGTGGATCGGCAGCATGAACAAGGCTGCGGTGAAGACCAGCATCCAGGCTACGTCGACGAGCACGCCCGGGGAAGGGCCGGTAGCGAGCTCCCGGCAGGCGTTCACGGCGTGGTAGAGCGGCGTGAACCAGGCGATCTGAGGGACCGGCGCCGGGAAGTCCGTGATGGGGAAGAAGATGCCGCTGAACAGGAACAGCGGGGTGACGACCAGCGTGAAGTAGTAGGCGTAAAGGTCTATGCGGTCGATCAGGCTCGTAAAAAGCGTCCCCGTAACGCTGAACATTACCCCGATAAGGAGGAGCGTCGGCGGGATCAGTACCGCCCAGAACGAGCGAACGAGCGGCTCATCGAAGACGATCCCGAGCACGGCGAGGACCGAGAGGAATCCCGTCCCGTATAAAGCGGCCCGCGTCCCCGCCCACAGGTACTCGGCGGCGACCACGTCCTCGACGTTGACCGGGGTCGTCACGATGGCGTCGTAGACCCGCTGTATCTTCATCTTGACGTAGGTGTTGAAGGTGCTCTCGAACGAGGCGGCGAACATCGCGTTGCTCGCCAGGAGGCCGGGTGCTATGTACTGGACGTAGCTCTGCCCCCCGACCCCGCCGGCCTGTATGAATGCCCCGAGCCCGAGACCCAAGGCCGCAAGGTAGAGCAGTGGCTCGAAGAGGTTCGGGAGCAGGGCGGTCTTCCAGTACTTCCGAAAGATGGTCGCATTGCGCTGCCACACCCGGAGCGTCCCCCGGGGCGAGGGTAGTCTTACGGCTCCCATCAGTCGATCAGCCTCCTTCCGGTGAGCCTCATGAACACGTCTTCGAGGCCGGCCCTCCTGTAGAGCGTGTTGTCGACGGGGACGCCGGAGTTTCGGATGCGCTCCTGCAAGGCGCCCGCGTCCGGGGTGTAGACGAGCAGCGCCTCCCCGGCGCGCTCGACGGCGTCGGAGAGATCCTCGACGAGGGCGCGCAGCTTTTCCAGGGCGTCCGGCTTCGCCCTGAGCTCCAGTACCTCGGGGCTCACGTACTCCTCGATAAGCTCATCCGGGGAGCCCTGGGCGATGATCACGCCACCCTCCATGACGACGAGCCGGTCGCAGAGCTGGGCGGCCTCCTCCATGTAGTGGGTGGTGAGGATCAGGGTCTTCCCCTCCGACGTGAGCTCCCTGAGCCTCTCCCAGACGAGGTGCCTGGCCTGCGGGTCGAGCCCCGTGGTCGGCTCGTCGAGGACGACGATCTCCGGGTCGTTTATGAGCGCGCGGGCTATGAGGAGCCTCCGCTTCATCCCGCCGGAGAGATGCTCGACCTCGGCGTCGGCCTTGTCCGTAAGCTCCACGAACTCCAGGAGCTCCTCGGCCCTCCGCATGGTCTCCTTCTTCGGCAGGTCGTAGTAGCGACCGTAGACGAGGAGGTTCTCCTTGACCTTGAGGTCCTCGTCCAGGTTGTTCTCCTGCGGCACGACCCCGATGCGCCGCTTCACAGCCCGCTCCTCACGCCTGATGTCGAGCCCCGCGACCGTGAGCTCGCCGCCCGTCGGGACGGCTGCGCCGTAGATCATCTTCATCGTCGTGGTCTTGCCGGCCCCGTTCGGCCCGAGAAATCCGAAGCACTCCCCCCGGTACACCTCAAAGTCCACGCTCTTGACGGCCTCAAAACTTTCGTAGCTCTTGTTGAGCCCCCGCGCGACGATGCTGGTCCCCCGTGCGCTGCTTTGCGACTCCTCCGTACGCTGTTTCAAAGGTTGGCGCTCCCTATGTCTCTCTGCCGCAGTGCGGCCATGCACTCTCCCAGGAGGCCCAGCGCGAGGGCCAGCCGCTCCTTGTTTTCGGGCTGGTTTAGCCACGTAGAAGCCCCGGACGGGTGGGGCAGAGGCACGTATATTATCCCATTACGCGTAGTGGCCTCTCCGACGGCGTCCGAGAGGCGGCCGATGCTGAGCAACTCCTTTATAGCGAGGCCACCGACGGGTACGACTACGGCCGGCTCCAAGAGCTCGAGCTCGCGAGCGAGGTGCGGTCGGCAGTTCCGGATCATGGAGCGCGAGGGCACGAGGTCCCCGCCGCCCTTCGCTTTCCCGGGAAAGCACCGGGCTACCGCTGACAGGTAGATCTCCTCTCGCGATACCCCCGCCCTCTCGAACCACGCCGCGAGCCGCTTGCCTGCAGGCCCCGTAAATGGCAGTCGGGTTACGATCTCCGTGGAGCCCGGCGCCTGGGCTACGAGCATGGATCGCACCCTCTTCGGAAGGTCCACGACCGGCGCCGCACCCCCAATTATTGCTGGGGAGCAACGCGTGCATGACAGAACGCCGATCCTATGTTCTTCGAGCATCTGCAACGTTCGCACAACGATCATGCTAACCCATGCTCGGGGCTTACTCCTGTACACGCGGTCGCAGGCCTGGAGGATGCAAACAAATTTTCATAAAGCTTAAGAAACTTCGTCATTTTTTTCCTTCTTACATAACGTACTGCTAGAATTTCTCGCATGGCACTCATGGATAAGAAACGGCACGGGGGACGGCGTGCTCAGAGGCGGATGCACAGGCGGCGTTCGCGAACGGGCTTATACATTTTCGTTGGGCTGGTCGTTGTGGCCCTCGGGTCCCTGGCTTATCTAGGCCTGGGCTCTGCGGCGAGCGGAGGCTCGGGACCGGTGGAGCGCGTCCAGACGCCCGCGGTCGAGAGACCGCCGGCAGCGGTCTCCGAGGATCCCGCGACCGAGGTCCGGGCGAAGGAGCAGGCCGCGAGCGAGCGGGCCGCCGAGGAGAGTGCCGATAGGAGACGCGCAGAGGAGGAGAAGGCCGCTGCCGAGGAGCGTGAGGCTGAGGTCGCTGTAGTCCCGGAAGATCCAACAATGTACCTCACGGTTCCCGCGCTTGGTGTCGACAGCGTGCCCGTGATCAACGACGACTCCGAGGCCGCCCTCGAGGCCGGTACGCAGCACGTGACCAGCTCGGGTTTCCCGTGGCAAGAGGGCGCGAACACGTACATCGCGGGTCACAGGCTGGGATACCCGGGTACGGCTAGCGACCACGTCTTCTACAACCTGCCGCTGCTCGGTGCGGGCGATGAGATCACGCTTACCGACTCGAACGGGGAGGTGTACAACTACGCCGTCACCAACATAGTCGAGGTTTCTCCGACCGATACATGGATCGCGGGTCCCCCGGCTTCTGGCAACGACATGGTTTCGCTGCAGACCTGCATAGAGAATTTCGGCGACTACTGGACCGAAGGGCCGAACTGGTTCGGCCGCTACGTGGTCCAGGCCGAACGGGTCTAGAAAAACCACACCGTCACGTGGAGAGGCGCTCCCTTCGGGGGGCGCTTTTTTATGCGAAGTGTTTCGGGATCAATATACTCACGAGAGGTCCCACGGTACGCCCGTGGAGGTAAGGGCGTAATCTAGAGAAGGAGGGTTACGTGGCACTCGTATCTATGCGGCAGCTGCTCGACGAGGCGGCGAAGGGCGGCTACGGGGTGGGGGCGTTCAACGTCAACAACCTGGAGCAGGTGCAGGCGATCATGGAGGCGGCTCAGGAGACGAGCTCTCCAGTTATCATTCAGGCCTCGCGGGGGGCACGCAAGTACGCCAACGATCGTTTTCTGTACCACCTTATACTCGCGGCGGCCGAGGTGTATCCGGCGATCCCGGTCGCGCTTCACCAGGACCACGGCAACGGGCCCGACACGTGCCGCAGCGCGATCGAGTTGGGCTTCACGAGCGTGATGATGGACGGCTCCTTGAAGGAGGACGGCAAGACGCCGGCGGACTTCGAGTACAACGTTCAGGTCACCCTTGAGGTCGTCGAGATGGCGCACGAGCGCGGCGTCACCGTGGAGGGTGAGCTGGGCACGCTGGGTGGCATCGAGGACGGTGTGGGCTCCGGCGAGGTACATCTGACGGACCCCGATCAGGCCGTGGAGTTCGTGGAGCGCACCGGGGTGGACGCCCTGGCGGTGGCGATCGGGACGAGCCACGGAGCGTACAAGTTTACTAGTGAGCCCGACCGCGACGTCTTGGCGATGAACATCATCGAGGAGATTAACAAGAGGCTGCCGACCACGCACCTCGTCATGCACGGCTCCTCCAGCGTGCCCAAAGAACTCGTCGACACGATCAACCAGTATGGCGGTGAGATCCGGCCGACCTTCGGCGTGCCGGTACGCGAGATTCAGGAGGGCATCAAGCACGGCGTCCGGAAGATCAACGTGGACACCGACCTCAGGCTCGCCGCCATCGGCGCCATCCGTAAGGCTTTCGCCGAGGAACCCGGCGAGTTCGACCCACGCTACTATCTCAAGCCCGCCCGTGAGGCGATGAAGGAAGTAGTACGGGCGCGCATGGAGGCTTTCGGCCAGGCCGGCCACGCCGGGGACTACGATTCCATCACCCTGGAGGAGATGGCGAACCGCTACAAGCAACAGGGCCACCAGCTTATGGTTACCTGAGCCACGTACCAGGGACAGAAGCTCCTTTCGCCTCCTGTCCATCGGGTAGCGACCAACTCCCGTAGGCCGGGCGCTACTTCCGTAAATGCGATCCGCCCCGACACGTTCACGGCCCTACCTCCGCTCGCCGCAGCCTGTCTCACGTTCGGCTCGTTGAGCAGGACCTTGTTGGCGGTGTAGATGTTTCAATCCGCGCTCGAGTTATAGGCCGAGCGCAACTGCGCCATTGCAACATCGCTTGTTCAAGGGGATCAGAACGTGGGCTGCGCGGACTGGCGGTTTCTCATTAGTGGGTGTATGGCTTGGGGTTCGCTTTTTGGTGTGGAGTACTTCGAGGGTTTTCTTTGGTGAGCTGTGTAGCGAAGTGTTTAGCGCGCTTGCGTAAGTATTTCTCGGACCTCCGGTCCACCGTCGGCCCTCGTGCGCGAGTTACGTAGCAGGAAGAGACCGTAGGCTACAAAGCCGAGGGTGCTGAGGAGGAGTAGGACCAGGTACAGGACGGCGCCGGGGGTGGAGATCGCGATGGCGAGGGAGACCAGGGTATGGAGTAGGAGAACGGGCCAGATTGAAGCGGTACGCCAGCGGAGAGCCGCGTAAGTGAAACCGCCGCAGGTCGTGAGCACTGTGGCTAGAACGGCTTCCGGCCAGGGTCCCGTTAGTGTGGACGCACCGAATTGCAGGGCGCCGGCCAGCAGCGAGGTCAAGATCATCGCCCTCACGAGTCCAGAAGGCACCATGGCTCTCAGCATCAAGCCGCGAAAGAGTGCTTCTTCGCCGAACGTCGCGACGAGTACGGTCAGCAGCGTGGCGAGAAAGATCCAGACCCCCGAGATTCTTACCCCGTCGGAGAGGGCCAGGACCCCCACCAGGAGGGGGAAGGCGAGTAGATACGTGTTGCGCCACCGCGGGGGCCAGCCGAAACCGGCTTCACGCAGCCACCCGACCCAGACGAGTAGACCGACGGCGAGCACGGCGACCAGAACCCAGAAAAGATTCCCCGTGCTCCAGAATATGTCGAAGGCTTGTTCGCTCTCGGTGGGAAGGGCGAGGTCCGCGGGTGCGACCTCCTGCACGTCGGAGACCACGGGCTTGCGCGAAGTGGCGACGCTGAGTACGGCTATGCCGAAAGATGCCGCCGCGAGCAGCAGGGCAAGGGCCAGCGGGTGGCGCTCCACGAAAGCTTTTACCAAGGGTGGCGCTCCTTCCGAACGAGTTCGTGCTCTAGCTAGTCTCCTGAGTACGGTGAGGTAAAAAAGGGACGGACCCTTATGAGGCCCGTCCCTTTTTTATTGGCGTCTCTCCGGAGGGAGAGGTCTACCCTTCCTGTGGCACGACCCGCGGCGCCCTAAGAAAAATCTCCTGATCGTTTACTGCTGCCGCTTCCTCCGGGGTGAGGGAGAGCTTCTCCTCCAACTGGGGCCGGGGGGTGTTCAGCCTGCCGGCTACGAGGACCTTCTGGCCCTCGCTAACCTCGACCTCGTCGCCCACGTTCAGAACGAGCATCTGCTCGGCGTCGTTTTCACCGACGAAAAAGGCGCGTTCGCTGACGACGCTCCGCACCTCCGCACCCTTGAGACGGGCCCGGGTACCATTGAGTTTCCCCTTGTCTGTTGAGGCCATGATGACCCTCATGTCGGTGACCGGCGGCCTGTCAGCGCCCGCGGGACCACCCGTACCGCCACCGTTCCCGCCACCACCGCCACCGGCCTTGCCTGCTTGCTCGGCACCACCCTGGCCGCCTTTGTTGCCGCCTTCGGCGTTATCGCCA
>JADDPY010000372.1 GCA_016781635.1 Rubrobacter sp. | reverse complement strand
CGCGCGGTAAGGAGCGGACGACCCGTTGCCTGAGGGGTAGGGACCGAGCTGCTCGGACCGATTTTCCACTCATTCGAGAGCTTCTCTCCGCGTTGCTGCACAAAAGAGTCCCGGAGCATGTTCGGGACTCTTTGCCCGTCTTTCCTGCGCTTCGAAGAAGGCACGAAGCGCGTGGAGGTCGTACTCTTCCCTGAATAGCCCCGACGACCAGGGTGAGACGAATGGTACCGACGATTTTCGAACGTGAGGGAAGGGAGTGTCAATATGGCGGCGTTCGCTTTTACCCTGCCCATCCTGCCGGGGCAGGACGGCGTGGTGAGGAGCATAGGAGAGGCACTCTCTGGTTCGGGGGAACTCCAGGAGGCGTACGAAGCCTCCAGGAGTTCCCTGGGCATCAGGGAGGAGAGGATCTGGGTCCAGAAGACCCCTATCGGCCAGGCGCTGGTTGTGTACTGGGAGACGGAGGACCCCCAGCGAACACTACGCGGGTTGGCCGACTCCCAGGACGAAGTCGTTGAGCGGTTCAGGAACCTCATCATGAGCGCCGCCCCTGCCCTGAACCTTTCCGGGGATAAACCCATCTCAAGCGAGTTGCTTTTCTCTTGGCCGGAGCCTTGAGTCCTCGACGGAAGCCTTACCCCGTTTTTCATAGCGCTGTCCCGCCCCCTGGTGCAGAATGCTCCCATCGGGAAGGCTCCAAACGGCAGCGGGAGCATCTGGAATCACGTTTGGGAAGGCCGAGATGGCGGAAGACGTTGAGCATGCGCATGTTCTCGCCCATCACGAGTGCGTAGAAGTAGCGGACCCCGTTCTCTTTCGCCGCGTCGATGAGGTGACGGGTCAACCCTGCCCCCACCCCGTAGCCCTGCCAGCGGTCCTCGACCAGAGCGGCGTACTCGGCCCGCTCGTCGCCCGTCTCACGAGCATACCGCACGACCGCGACGATCTCGTTCGGGTCCTCGGGGTCCAGCGCGACCAGGCCGAGGTGATCGACGCCGTCAGTGCTGGCGAAGTACCGGGCCTTTTTGTCCGACAACTTCTTCATCGAACCGAAGAATCGCAGGTGAATGGTGCGCTCGCTGCACCGGGAGTGGACTCGCTGCAGGGCGGACGCGTCTTCCTGCCGAGCAACGCGGAAAGGGATTTCAGACCCACCAGACAAGGCGAGCCAACCGGGTACGTGACCATCCTCCTTAGACCACGATGCCATAGCTTGCGCAAGGTACTCCAAATCGTCGACGACCGCAAGCATTTTTTGGTTTGTCGTAGAAGATGCCGAGGCTTGCGCTCCGTAGAAACAGGCCGCCGCTACCCACCGAGATGCGAGATTCCACGGACTCGTAAACCTGCGCGGACCATATACGCTCCCTAACCCCATCGTCCGCCTTCCGAATCCGGGGCATGCTGCACCAGGGGGGCACTATGCTATCTCGCGTAAACCGGATGACTTCCTTAGAGCTTGCGCCCATAGGTGCGCAAGGCAGCAACGTGAAAGGCGGACACGGATGCTCCATCATCCGGGGAGTCCTCTAAGCTTCCCGACGAAGGAGCACGCCCCGTGCCCGCCCTACCACCTTACATCATCGAGCCCATCTGGCAACAGTTCCTTGCCCTGGTGCCCCACAAGAAAAAGGACCATCCTTTAGGATGCCACCGCCCCCGCGTGCCGGATCGGGTCGTCTTCGACAAGCTCGTCCAGATCCTGGTGTTCGGCTGCGCCTACTGGCGGGTAGCCGACGAGTCTTGCTCGGCCACCACGCTGCGCCGCAGGCGCGACGAGTGGATGGAGGTCGGGGCGACGGACGGGTTGGAGGAGATGGCGCACGAATTCTATGACCGAATCGTCGGCTTGGAGCTCTCCGACGTGGCCGTCGATTGCTGCATCACCAAGGCGCCCTGCGGCGGCGAGAAGGCGGGCAGGAGCCCGGTGGACAGGGGGAAGCGCGGCATGAAGCGCTCGATGATGGTCGACGCTCGGGGCATCCCCCTCGGCGCGGTCTCGGCCCCGGCCAACCGCCACGACTCGCCGCTCCTGGCGCCCCCCCTGGACGCCGTGGCCGAGGCGCTCGGGGGACTGCCCGAGAGGACGAGCGTCCATCTCGACCGCGGCTACGACTCGGACGTCACCCGCTTGCTCCTTGAGGAGCGCGGCCTGGTGGGGGTGATCTCCGAGAAGGGCAAGCCGTCCCCGCTCGGCACCACGAAGCGGTGGGTGGTGGAGAGGACCAACTCGTGGACCAACGCCCACAAGAAGCTCGTTTGGTGCACCGAGAGGGCCGGGCGAGTCGTCGACTTCTGGGTCGCCTTCTCGAACGCGGTGATCATCGTGGGCAGGCTCATCCGCGAGGCATGGAGCCGCTACCGCTGGAAAACCCGCCCCACGCGT